>NZ_NFJA01000056.1:0-24363 GCF_002159615.1 Bacteroides sp. An279 | reverse complement strand
GTGAAGTAAGGGAACTGCAAGTATATCTGCCGGAAATGCGGGTTCACCGTCCGCCCGTTCTCACGGTCTGCCACTACCGTGTCCGTACGGAATTTCGGCTCTAACTTCCCTTCCTTGAAGTTCATCAGGAATATTCCGTACACGGTTGAGAGTTTGTAGCGGTCACCGTAGCGGAGTGGTGCTTCACTTACCGTGTCCGACACACTGTCTTTTCCTCCAGCCGGCAATTCCACTTCATCCGTTATGGGACGTTCTATCAACCGGCTGATGGCACGGCACACGTAATACAGCGTACGGTCCAGGAAATTGCTGTGCCACCGGTTCTGCATCTCCACGATGATGTATTCCCCACTCGAAGTCAGGCAATACAGGTCAAAGATGATTCCCCTGTCGTTTACGTTGTCCGAATTGTCTTCCTTATCGATAAACGTCAGGTCTTCAATGTGATGCTCCCCCGCAAGCAGCTCGTTCAGCAAGGTAATGAGCAGTTCCTTGCTGGCAGGTTGCCCGAAGATGATCTTGAAGCCGATATCCGTAAACGGGTTTACAAAATGCGCCATGTATCTTTCTTTTCTCTTCATGCCTCAAAGATAGGAATATTAGCGAACATTCACAAATTTGTATACGGTGAAGTTGCTAAAGTTTTCACTTCTACTGTGCATGGCAGAGTCCCACCGTCAAGTTAGGAGTGCAACTCCGTCTAAGAACCGTACATGAGAGTTTCCCCTCATCCGGTACGGTTCAAACATTTCTTTCGATATAGTTTTTATCCCTCTATCTCACTCAACTCCAGCCAACGCATACTCTTTTCATCGAGTTCATCGTTGAGGACGGGAAGACGTTTGGACTTCTCGGTCAACTCGTCCACACCCAGCGTTCCACTGCACAAAGCAGCCTCGATGTTTTTCTTTTCTTCTTCCAAAGCAGCAATCTCCTGTTCCAACTGTTCGAACTCTTTCCGCTCCTTGAAAGTCATACGGCGTTTACCTTCGGGACGTTCGCGCTGTGGCTTGTTCTCTTTTTTAGGCTTTGGAGCATTCTCTTTTTCGAACACTTCTTTTGCAGCCTTCCAACTACGATAATCTGTATAGTTTCCCGGGAAATCGCGGATATCACCTTGACCATTGAACACCAGCAAGTGATCGACTACCTTATCCATAAAATACCGGTCGTGACTCACAACAATGACACACCCCTTGAAACTCTGCAAGTATTCTTCCAGCACCTGAAGCGTAACAATATCCAAATCGTTCGTCGGCTCGTCGAGCACCAGGAAATTGGGGTTCTTCATCAAGACCATGCACAAATACAGCCTGCGCCGTTCTCCCCCACTCAACTTATATACGTAACTGTGCTGCTTTTCGGGCGGGAAAAGAAAATGCTGCAAGAACTGCGAAGCCGTAAGCCGCTTGCCATTCCCAAGCTCAATGACTTCCGCTACCGATGTAATGACATCGATTACTTTCATCTGCTCGTCAAACTTCAACCCTTCCTGCGAATAATAACCGAAACGGACCGTCTCACCGATATCGAGCGTTCCACTGTCGGGCTTTTCCAGTCCCATCAGTATTTTAATGAAGGTGGACTTCCCTGTACCGTTGTTCCCGATGATACCCATCTTCTCGTAACGGGAAAAAATGTATGAAAAGTCTTCCAATATTGTAATATCCCCATAACGTTTACACAAATGGTCTGCCTCGAAAATCTTCGAACCGATATAGGAGGCTTTCACATCCAGCTTCACACTCGAATCATAAGTACGCTGCTTAGCCACTTTTTCCAGCTCATAAAAAGCCTCCTCACGATAGCGTGCCTTGTGTCCACGTGCCTGCGGCATCCGGCGCATCCACTCCAGTTCTGTGCGATATAAGTTATTGGCACGCGCTATTTCGGCATTGGCAGCATCGACACGCTGCTGTCGTTTCTCTAAGTAATAGCTGTAATTTCCTTTATAAGAATACAGCTGCTGACCATCTATCTCCATAATTTCAGCACACACACGGTCAAGAAAATAGCGGTCGTGCGTAACCATCAGCAAACTGAGTTTGGAACGGTTCAAGTATCCTTCCAACCATTCTATCATATCCAGGTCAAGATGGTTGGTAGGCTCATCCAAAATAAGCAAATCAGGCTCGGTAATCAGTACATTCGCCAATGCTACCCGTTTCAGTTGCCCGCCGGAGAGGTTCTCTACCAACTGGCTGAAGTCACGGATTTTCAGTTGCGAGAGTATCTGTTTCACTTTCCGCTCATAATCCCATGCTTTTTCATGCTCCATCCGTTCTAAAAGCACATCAAGCCCAGGATTGCCCGGAGCAGCCATGCAAGCCTCATACTCCTTGATAAGTTCTACTACGGCATTTCCACGATGAAAACAAGCCTCCAGCACAGTCAGTCCGGAAGGATAGACCGGACTTTGTTCGAGGTATCCCACACGTAAATCGCGCCGGTAAGTAACTTGCCCTTCGTCGTACCCTTCTTTCCCTGCCAGTATATTCAACAAAGTAGTTTTACCGCTTCCATTCTTGGCTATCAGTCCGACGCGTTGCCCTTGCGCGATACCAAAGGAAATCTGACGGAATAACACCAAGTCACCGAATGACTTGGTCAAATTCTCTACTTGTAAATAAGCAACCATATCTTTATATTGAAAGTACCTTTTCGACCTCGCCGCGCACACGTAAGTATTCATCTTTTAAGCGGCAGACTTCTCCATTCTTTACCTTATCCCATACAAGTCTGGTGGGACAGACCATTACATTGGTATCTGAAAAACGCAAGGCAGGATATTCCTGTTTCCCGTCGATAACCGTTACCCAGTCCATGCCGTCCATTTCATTTACCAGAATGGTACCAAAAACTATACCAAAACTCTCCCACACCTGACGCTGGCCAGGTTTGAAATGACCGCTATCCATCACTTTCTGAATATTGCTGATATCTGCCTCGGTACCAGTAAAGTCTTTCGCCAACTGCTTTTTGATGGCAGAAACAGCCCAGTCGTATGCTTCATTAATGGTATTGATTTCGAGCACTCTTACCGGAATAACCGCTTTCCAAGGCTTTTCATCTGCTTTCCGTACCTTAAGCGAAGCTATGATTTCCTCACCTACCCTAATGCTTTCCCCTTTTGCTACCGTAAACGAACATTCTATAGATACGGCATCCAACCCTGTTATCCAGAAATGTGATGTGTACCAGGTTCCGTTCTCTTGGAAACTTTCGGACAGATACACACATTTCCAGCGTCCGACCTGCACCAACTTTGCTCCCCGTGTATGTGACAGCTCGTCTTCCATGCAAGCTTTTGCATAATCACGTCTTTCACCCCGATAGGCAGATATGCGGAAATTGCCTGTCCACTTGTCGGGATTATAAAACAAGAAACTTTCTTCTGTATCTTCAAATTCGCGCCAATCGGACGGGTATTCCAGTAAAAACCATGCCCCCGGCGAGATATATGTTCTTTTATTCTTTTCCATGTATTCCTTTGTTATTATTTTCCTATTGGTTGAATCTGGGCACGGATAGCCTTGTCTATTTCCAGAAACATGTAATTAACCTTGCCCGAATGTATCAAGGCTTCATTCTCCTTATAAATACGAGTAGCATATTCCTTCGATTTCTCGAATACAAAACGTGACATACTTTCTTGTGACTTGCCTGCCACGGTAGAATCGAGTTTCTCTTCTGGGAAAAAATCGTCTAAGTTGACATCTCCTATCATCGAAGTTTCCAGAAAATGGATATTCTGATGCATACGGTCTGTATAGTAACCCACAAACATGTGTTTGGGGGTACGCACCAGAATGGGATTGATGTTGATAGCCTTCAGCAAGGAAGCAAAAAGCACGCTTCCATCTACACAGTTGATTTGTGCCGAAGCCATCGCATCATCAAATGTACGTACACGCTGCGAAAACACAACGTTCGATGAAAGACTGGTATTGCTGATGGAACTGTACTTGAATCCTCTTTTCTGCAATACGTACCACAGGGCATACACCTGTTTGTCGACCACATCGCTGTTCTTGCTCTGATAACCCCAGAAACGATTGACGATACGCGTGTTCAACGCTTCGCGCAATATCACATCTATATTTGGATTGTCTTCGTTCACATAGGCTGCAAAAAACTTTCCGGTATCATGAAACTTCATCTTGCTGTCCATATACCCCAGCAGGCATTCATTAATACTGCGTACGGAAAACGTACGGACATTGCTACCCAGCTCGTGATTGTTCAGCCGGACCGAAACAGACACGGTAACCGGAAGTGGCTGCGTGTGCTCGCGCAACGTTTCATATTTCCATATAATATCCGGAAAGACCAAATATTCCTTGCGTGCTTCGGGCAGCACAAACTCGGATACCGAACGGGAAAAAAACGGAGTTTCTTCCACCTCGATGTGTAACTTGCTGTTCGGATGCATATTCTTGATACGAATACCGATGCACGACTTCGGATTGCCTATATAACCGGTATCAGAAGGAAGAACAAGTTCGGCATCCGTTGTGGCAGTGGAAAGTATCGTCACCGGAAAGATGTTTCCGCCCAACTCGTCCGTAATCTCGAAATCCGAACGGAAAGGTTCGTAACGGTAAATATACCCTAATGAGGCCAACACGATAACTCCTGCCAGCAAAAATGTGGCAAGTTTCCATTTGTTTTCCACGTGAGACAACAGATTCCGATAGTTCATAATCAGATACAAAAAAGATTCGCCTCACAGGCTGCAAAGACATAGACCTGCCTGCACCTGTGCTGCGAACCAATCAGTTTATCGCACCGCAATGCATTCGATTTCTACCAATGCACCTTTAGGCAATGCCTTCACTGCTACGGCCGAACGTGCCGGAAAATCTCCCTCAAAATACTTGGCATACACACCGTTCATCTCGGCAAACAATGCCATATCCGACAAAAACACCGTAGTCTTCACTATATTTGCCGTGGTCAGGCCTGCCTCTGCCAGAATGTTCTTAATATTTTCGAACGATTGGGTAGTTTGCTCTGCCACGCCACCAGGAGCAAACTCTCCTGTAGACGGGTCAACCGGTAACTGTCCGGACACAAAAACCATTCCGTTCGCTTCGATTGCCTGACTGTAAGGACCAATGGCAGCAGGAGCCTTTTCTGTAAAAATCACTTTCTTCATTGTTACAATTGTTTTTTTTAATTATTACTAAACAACAAGCGAAGAAATAGCCGGAGCTTATCCACCTCGCTTGAAAATTCAGTGCTAAATTAGCACTTTTCTGCCAATCAAAGGAAATATTCAAAAAAAAATTAACGAAAACCTATAGGATATTGAAAAAAATACCTACTTTTGTAGTGTCAATACGTGAGACAAACGAAAACAGTTTGCAAACTCACTTCAAACAAAGAATCAAAAACTAATCATTAAATCCGTAATTATTGATAAGTGTCCAATCTTTAACGACGCACATCCACAACAGATGGTCGCATCGTAATAATGCACGCTTACAAAATTACACAATTACAATTCATTACACCTATACTTATGTATAACATTATTCAATTAAACGACAAAGACTTGTCCGAATTGCAACAGATTGCCAAAGAGTTGGGACTGAAAAAAACCAGTACCTTACCCAAAGAAGAACTGGTGTATCGCATTTTAGACGAACAAGCTATTGTAGGAGCTACCCAAAAGGCTTCTGCTACAAAGACCAATGAGGAACGGAAAGAAGGACAACCCCGCAAACGTTCACGAATCAGTGTAAAAAAAGAAGGAGACAAAGTATATACAGCCACTAAAGACAAGGCACAAAAGCTAGAAGCAAACACTCCCCCACTCCCGGCACCGGCTCCTTTATTCAAAGTAGATAATCTGGTAGAGACAGAAACTGTTGCGACAGAACAGGAAAGCAGTCCGGCACCTGCACCGGAAGAAAAGCCCAAAGCCAAACGGGGAAGAAAACCTGGAAGCAAAAACAAAACGACTTTGGCAAAAGAACAAGCCCAAAAGAATGAAAATACACTTTTTCAAACTCCAGCCGAACAAATTCCGGCAACCGAAAACGAACCAGAACTTCCGGAACTGGATATGGCAAATGTAGATGATTTTATTCCTATCGAAGACCTTCCATCTGATAAAGTAGAATTACCTACCGAATTGCTCGGTAAGTTTGAAGCTACCAAAATGGAACAACCGGTCATCACTGAAAAAGATAACAAACCGACAAACAACCGTTTCCAACAACGCCAACAACGCCATAACAACAATAACCGGCAAGCTAACGGACGCACCAATAACCCGACTGCCAACCAGGCGACACAGGCTACAACAGAAAACCTGCCTGCTACAATTGCTGCCGAAACAGCACCAATTAAACCTGTAGAAAAGCCTTATGAATTTGATGATATCCTGCAAGGCTCAGGCGTATTGGAAATCATGCCCGACGGATATGGTTTCCTCCGTTCTTCGGATTACAACTATCTCTCTTCACCCGATGACATTTACGTATCTCAATCACAAATAAAACTTTTCGGACTAAAGACGGGTGACGTGGTAGATGGAACCATTCGCCCACCCAAAGAAGGAGAAAAATATTTCCCCTTGGTCAAAGTCTCGAAAATCAATGGACTGCCCCCAGAACTGGTACGTGACCGTGTACCGTTCGACCACCTGACTCCTCTGTTTCCTGATGAAAAATTCAAACTTTGCACAAGTAACAACGATAACCTGTCGGTACGTATTGTAGACTTGTTTACCCCTATTGGAAAAGGACAGCGTGCACTGATTGTGGCACAACCTAAAACCGGTAAAACAATCCTGATGAAAGACATTGCCAATGCCATCGCAGCCAACCATCCGGAAGTATACATGATTATGCTGCTGATAGACGAGCGCCCGGAAGAGGTAACCGATATGGCGCGCAGCGTCAATGCCGAGGTCATCGCTTCTACATTTGACGAACCTGCAGAACGTCACGTGAAGATAGCAGGTATCGTTTTAGAAAAAGCAAAGCGTATGGTAGAATGCGGACACGACGTTGTTATCTTCCTCGATTCTATCACCCGTCTGGCACGTGCTTATAATACAGTTTCTCCGGCATCGGGAAAAGTATTATCGGGAGGTGTAGACGCCAATGCACTGCACAAGCCGAAACGTTTCTTCGGAGCTGCCCGCAACATCGAAGGAGGAGGTTCGCTTACCATCATCGCTACGGCTCTGATTGATACAGGTTCGAAAATGGACGAAGTAATTTTTGAAGAATTCAAAGGTACAGGTAATATGGAGCTTCAGCTTGACCGTAACCTGAGCAACAAACGCATCTTCCCTGCAGTCAACCTGACAGCATCAAGTACGCGTCGTGACGACTTGCTTCTTGACAAAACGACTTTGGACCGTATGTGGATTCTGCGCAAATTCCTTGCAGACATGAACCCGATCGAAGCAATGAATTCAGTAAAAGAGCACTTGGAAAAAACCAAAGACAACGATGAATTCCTAATGAGTATGAATTCATAATTTTGAGCTTATATGAATGTCCGCCATCAGCCAATCCGACGGGGTTAAAAACGCAGTAGTACTGCATTTGCCGATGAAGATATATTCGTAGGCGGATGCAGTATATATTCAACCGCGAATGCAGTATATATTCAACTGCGGATGCAGTATATATTCATTTTTCAGGGGTATGTATTGATTGTTGGCGGACATCCATAAAAAATACAGAGACACAAATATATAAGTTATTTCCCTTATATTTGTGTCTCTGCTTGTAAAACAGTATCAGCTTACAGGAGATACATCACGTCCAATCAATCGTCTATATCAATCACCTGAAACTTGTTGTTAAACGTGATTTCCCAACGGTTGGACAATTTCACATCATACTCTTTTCCGTCACGTTCGATTTCCAGAATTTTCGCTTCAGGATAATTGGCCGAAACATACGAACGGATTTCAGCAGGAATAGCCTGTACTGGCACCGCAGACATTTTACATTTGATTTCGGTCCATTCACCAGACTTGTCAAACTCCAGTTTCTCACCGTTTGTAAAAATCACATCGTATGTCTTATAAAATAATCCAGACTCCATCTTGGCCAAAGCCACCTTATGATTTTTGAAATACGTAGTAATGAAAGTCTGAGCCTTCGTTGGCAACTGCCCTATCTGAATGGGTTTGTCATTGTCTGCCAATGCCACTGCCTGGATACCTAACACACATACCAATAATAAAATCCACTTCTTCATATCAAATTTGCTTTTAATGGTTAATACATTTATCATTTGTTTTCATTGCAAAGATGAAGAAGGAATCTGAAAAGATTTTGAAATCTCGAAACAATGCATTTCTTTTTCATAAAAATATCGGATAGCCAGATGATTGGTCTTGCAGATGCTGTCGACCAAAGCCAGCCCCAAGCCTGTAGACCCTTCTTTTTTGGTCCCTTGATAAAAACGTTCGAAAATACGGATACCGTCCAAAGGCTCGTTTCCCGTATTGCAGATACAGAAAACATTTCTGTCGATAATAATCCGGATAAGTCCGCCATCAACATTATGCACAAAAGCATTTTTCAATAAATTAGTCACCAAGACCGAAGCCAAAGAGTCATTGATTTCCACACAGAAAGAAGCCGTAACCTGCATCTCTACGTGTATATTCCGATAAGCATAAACTTCCTGATAGTCGGAGAGGTAATGTTTCAGGACTTCATCCAGACAAACGGCATGTTTATCCATGTATTGCCCGTTTTCTATCTTGCACAGAAGCAATAATGAACGGTTCATGCGGGTAAGGTTTTCCAAAGTACGATGTGTCTTTGCCAGTTCCTCCAATTGACGTTCGGACAATCCATCGTCTTCCATCAGCATTTCAATGCGGTTACGACAAATGGCAAGCGGTGTCTGCATCTCATGTGAGGCGTTCCCGATAAACTGTTTTTGCTGTTCGAAAAGCTTTTCATTACGCCCGGCAAAATCTGTTACCGCTTCGTTCAGCCGGCCGAACTCGGTAATAGTTGTCCGATTGTCTAAAGGCTCGTTCGGATGCCCCAAACGATAACGGTCCAACCAACCCAGCAAACGATACAAAGGTTTCATGTTCCGGTAATAGACCCACATCGTTATCAACAGAATGACCAGCAACAATAACACGTACAAGAATATAATCCATCCTGTTATAGCACGTTGAAGATCCATCTTTTCAATCGTAGGCGTATAGACCACCAGTTCCATATACCGATCGTTCGATGCCCGGAAAATAGTAATGAGCACACGGGCAGGTTCTTCTTCTTTCTTCTCTGTAATATATACCATTTCATCACGATAAGTTATTTGCGGATAAGAAAGCGCATACTCTTTACTCACTTCGTATAAGTAATACTGGTTATTCGAGCCGTTATTGGCGGCAGGCATCTCTTCACCCTGCAAGGCACGGATGATTAACTGCTCGGAATAATCTTCGAGTGAATCATCGACTTCATCGTTTACCTCTTCCATCACCGCCATATAAAACAGACCTGCCCATACAGACAATACAACAATCAATGCCAGTGACAAACGCCATAAGACAAGATGGGATAACTTCATTCTACTACAAATTTATAGCCAAAACCGTAAACAGACTTCAATTCGGGAGTAGCCCCTGCATCTTTCAAACGTTTCCTGAGATTCTTGATTTGCGCATAAATGAAATCAAAATTGTCAACCTGGTCAATATGATCCCCCCATACCGACTCGGCAAGCGTATTCTTATTGACCAACCTACCGGGACGTGACATGAAATAATATAAAATGTCATATTCCTTACGATTCAGCTCTACCTGCCTGCCTGCTATCTGTACGCGGAACAAATCGGGGAACAATTCGATATTCCCTACCTGAAGCTTATGCTCCCCTTCACGCTGGCTGCGCCGGAACAGACTTTTCAATCTAGCATGCAGTTCGGCCAAATGGAAAGGCTTGGGCAAATAATCATCAGCCCCCAGATCAAGTCCCGCCACTTTATCTTCCAGCGAATCCTTAGCCGAAAGAATAATCACATTGGTACGCTTACCCAAATCATGAAGTTCTTTCAACAAATTCAGACCATTTCCATCGGGCAACATAATATCCAACAGGATACAATCGTAATCATAATCCTCTACTTTCTGCAAGGCAGTACGATAATCAGGAGCCTGTGACACTACATACCGCTCTTTTTCCAACGAACGGGTAGTTATCTCCCGCAAATCGCGGTCATCTTCTACTATCAATATTTTCATATACCTTATTTTATATATAGTTCAACGGTTATGCCAGAAACTCGGAACAAACATCAACAAGATAGCATACAGTTCCAAACGGCCCAACAACATCAGAAAAGAAAGCACCCACTTGGCACCGTCAGGAAGTCCGCTCCATGAAAATGCCGGTCCATAATTCCCCAAAGCCACACCAGCATTCCCCATACTGGAAAACACCGTTCCAAAAGCGTCTGTCAATCCTACCCCCATCATCATCAAAAGAACCCAACCTACAAAACCGCATATCAAGAATAATAACGTAAAAGTCGTTACCGCTGAAATAGTCAACGGGTCGACTGTCTGGCGATTTATTTTTACCGGAAATACAGCACGCGGATGAATAAGACGTGCCAATTCGTTCTTCGCATTACGCAAAAGGATGAGCAAGCGCATCACTTTAATGCCACCACTGGTAGAACCGGTACAACCACCTACGATTGTAGCATACATGATAAGCATCCATGTGAATGGAGGCCAAAAATTGTAATCATCTGTGGTAAAACCGGTAGAACTATGCACCGTAACAACTTGGAAAAGCGCCTTTCGGAAAGCTTTCTCCACATCATAATGATTATTGATGATAAGCGCAACGGTGATGAATAAAGTCACCGTAAATACAGAAATCAGAAAGCCCTTCACTTCATCGTCTTTCAGCAGATGGCGGAACTTCCCTTTCAAGCACATGAAATACAATGAAAAGTTTAGCGAGGAAAGCATCATAAAGATAGCGATGACATACTCGATGAAAGGCGAATTCCAATAAGCCACACTCGACTGCTTGGTGGAAAAACCACCCGTGGCCGTCGTAGAGAACGAATGGCAAATGGCATCAAACCATCCCATGCCTCCCCAAACCAACAGCAAGGTTTCCGAAACGGTCAATATCAGATACACCGTCCACAACCATTTCGCCATGATGCTCACTTTAGGATGAATCTTGTCGTGCGTCACTCCCGTAGCCTCGGCAGAGAAAAGCACCTGATTCCCCACACCGAATATCGGCAACACGGCTATGGTGAAGAACACAATTCCCAAACCGCCTATCCAGTGCGAGAAACAACGCCAGAACAGGATGCCATGCGAAAGCGACTCGATATTGTCAAGAATCGTGGCTCCAGTCGTCGTAAATCCGGAAACAATCTCGAAGAAAGCATCAGGAATCGAGGGTATTGCCCCACTGATATAAAAAGGAAGCATCCCGAAAGCTGAAAATAATATCCATGTGAAGGCAACGATGCAATAGCCGTCACGACGCGTCAGCCTGTTTTCGGCATTGCGTCCCAAGAAAACCAACACTCCTCCCGCTCCTACCGTTATCAGCGTAGAATAAACGAAATAAATGTAATCGGATTCGTGATAGAAAAGCGCAACGGCAGCACCCACCATCAGCATCACACCTTCGATAAACAACAGAAGCCCTAAAATGCGGCAAATCATCTTCTGGTTTATCAGACTGTTCTTCCGACCATTCCCTACATATGCATTCCTTGAAAATGAATCTTCCATCTTTACTTGTTTTTGTTAAGACCATGCAAAACTAATGAAAAGATTCAATATTGAATGCAGATTTCAGGTATAAATATGCTTTTCCAAAAAAAGAAGGCACAATCTCCACACTTGTTTTACTATTCAGGAAGCCACTTACCCAGCGAACAAAAACGTACAGATTCCTCCCTGCCACCTTGCACAACTGTCTGCATGGATACACGGTCACGAAACAAGATGCCGCATCTTCCGGTCACAATATCGCTTGCATTGCACACAGATATCATATCCCAACATTGCTCCTAAAATGAAGTCTTCTTCCGGTGTCAACCTGTTCAACGGCCGGTTGACCAACAGACGGATGGCCTCGATACATTCGTCACAACCGAAAAACAAATTGATACGCTCGTCATCGACCGGTAACACGATGAATTTGATATGCTGGTTCTCCAGACGCTTGACCGCAAAAGACTCGTATTTCTTGTTGGTCGTATACAGCACCATACGGCGTACTCCTTTCTTGAATTCATAAATGTGATTCAAAAACACTTTGATGTCAGCAGGGTTCAATTCCATAATCAGTGAATGATTGTAGTTGATGATTGAGGAAAACGGAAATAAATAATTAAGGAGAGTAAGAAGCTGTTTTGAATTTCTACAGAAGTTTTTTTCTCATCTTGATGTATTCGTTTTTCAAAACAATTTCTAAGCTGATAAGCAATAATCCGAAGAATGACAAATGAACATGAATAACCTTGTATGGCAATTGTCAACCGCCGGTTCTTCAACTATCACCCATCAGCCGATAAACAAAGAACTATGCCAAATCAGACTTTAGCATATCAGTCCAGACCGTAATGCGTTCGTCTGTCTTGTCACTTTCGTTCACATCATCAATGGCAAGTCCTACGAATTTACCGTCAATTACCGAAATCGAAGAAGCATAGGTATAATCGCTGTCGGACACGGCACCCACAAAACGGCACCCACTGTCTTTCAAGTCTTCGTAAAGCACTCCCATGCCGTCGCAGAAAGTATCACCATACGATTCGGAATCACCGCACCCAAACAATGCGATGGTTTTCCCTTTCAAGTCCATACCTTTCAGCACCCTGATGCCATCATACCAGTCGTCCTGCAATTCACCATCACCCCATGTAGATGTACCTAAAATCAAAGCTTCGTAAGCATTCACCATATCAGCACTCATCTTGCTCACATCGTGTACATCAGCTGATGCAATACCTAACTTCTCTGCTATCCGACCGGCTATCGCTTCCGTGGTACCGGTCGTAGAACCATAAAATACTCCTGTTTTTTTCATTTCTATTTGTGTTTGTGATTTGATGATACAAAGTAAAGACAAAACACCAAAATAAGAAATACCTAAAAATAGTGATTTTCAAACCGACCGGGGACCAATGATTTTATTCCCCGACAAGCCCACAAATTGACAAGAAAAAACTATCTTTGCCGATAGAACAAACATTGCATATGAAACTAACCAATCTATCTCACATAGTAAGCATCGGACTGCTGGTACTCACCACTTCGTGCAGCAGTCACAGGTTTACCACCGCATCAGGCCTGCAGCCTAAAGCTTTCCTGCAAAAAGTAGAAGGACAAAAAACGAGCTTATACAAGATAACCAACTCGAAAGGCATAGAAGCATGCATCACCAATTACGGCGCACGCGTAGTGTCACTCATGGTACCCGATAAAAACGGAAAACTGGAAGACATAGTATGCGGCTTTTCCAATATCGAAGATTACATCAGCCAGTCGCAAAACTACGGAGCCACTGTGGGCAGATATATCGGCCGCATCCTAAACGCACAATATACATTGGAGGGGAAAACCTACCACCTCCAAGCCAACCACTCCCTGGGACATACCGCCCATGGAGGAAATCCCAACTTCGGAGCGCGGATGTGGAAAGCCACACACGTATCTCCTTCATCCGTTACGTTACATTATCTCTCACCCGACGGTGAAAACGGATTTCCAGGCAATCTGCATATTTCAGTTACCTATACCCTGACCGAAGACAACGCATTGGACATCCGTTACGAGGCAACGACCGACAAGACCACCGTACTCAACCTATGCAATCACTCCTTCTTTAATATATCGGGCAACCTGAACCAAAGTGTAGAAAACCAAACCATGTGGGTAGATGCCGACTATTTCAGCGCATACGACCGGAACAAATGTGTCACAGGAGAATTATGGCCTGTTGCTTCTACCCCACTTGATTTCAGAATCCCCCACAAACTTGCCGACCATATTAACGACGACTACGGACAACTGAATGTAGTGAACGGATACGACCATGCTTGGGCTTTGAACCATCCGGGAAATGACACACATGTAGCAGCCTGGATTTACGACGAGAAGAGCGGACGGAAAATGGAAATCTATACCACCGAACCAGCCATCCATATCTATACCGGAAACGGACTGAAAGGAAAAGTAAAAGGGAAAAACAACATTTATTATCCTTTCCGTGGTGCTGTCTGTTTCGAAACGTGTCATTTCCAAGACAGCCCCAACAATCCTCAGTTCCCCTCAACGACGTTGCATCCGGACGAGACCTTTACAAGCCATACAGTTTACAAGTTCGTAAATGTCCGTTGACAAAAAACAACGATTGGAACAATATTCCCGAAAAATCAATATTGTACAATTGGCTTTTTATGACAAACTTTGCAACCCATACATAAAAGAGACACATTTTATGCGCAAAATTACCGAAAAAAAGTTTTACACAAGCCTCTTTATGAGTTGCATATCCCTTTTCTCTGCCTGTTGGCTGAGTGGATGCGAAATGATAGAATATCATCCATACGATCTGGACATTGATGGTGAAACAGGCATCAATGCCAAAAACATCGAACGCATTGAAAGGGCATTACAAGGAAAAGATTCGTTCTCTTTCGTATTCATCAGCGACACGCAACGCTGGTACGATGAAACAGAAGATGCCGTAGCTGCCATCAACCGGCTGGACAGTGTAGACTTCGTGATACATACAGGCGACCTCTCCGACTTCGGATTGAAACTAGAATTTGAATTACAACGTAACATACTGAACAAACTGAACGTACCATACGTATGCCTGCTGGGCAACCACGATTGCCTTGCTACAGGACAGGACGTGTACCGGCTCATATTCGGCGACGAGAACTTCACTTTCGAGGCAGGAAACACACATTTCGTATGTCTTAACACCAATGCTTTGGAGTTCGACTATACCGAAGCAATACCTGACCTTACCTTTATGGAAAACGACCGCAACCAACTGCCCGGAAGCTGTACCCGCACCGTTGCTGCCATGCACGCGGCACCTTATACCGAACAGTTCAACAACAATATCGCCCTCGTTTTCCAACACTACCTGAAAACCTATCCTTCGCTCCAGCTCTGTCTGGCAGGGCACACGCATAGCCTTTCTGTAGAAGAACTATTCGATGACGATGTGTTATATTATACAGCCCCTTCCATCAAAAAACGTACGCTACTCCGTTTTACTTTCACTCCTGACACTTACCAATATGAAACAATCGCTTTTTAACCTGATTGCCCTATTGCTCCTTCCATTGTTGCCCATTACCACCCTTGGAAGTCCCTCCGACTCAACCAGTTTGCCATCTCCCCGGAAATGGGACAAACGGGTTCACCAGCGTTATGAAGGCTGGGAGCGGTTACGTCCTACTCACATAAAATACCAATACGCCGGAGGCATGGGAGTTTCAGCAGTCGGGATAGGATGGGATTATGGCAAACGCCGCCAGTGGGAAAGCGATTTTCTAGTAGGTTTCCTGCCGGGCAAATATGCCGACAAGTTCAGACTGACCTTTACCGTAAAACAAAGCTATATCCCTTGGAGCATGAGTTTCGACAAGCACTGGGCACTAGAGCCTTTCTATTGCGGACTGTATGTAACAACCATTGCCGGGGAGGAATTCTGGAAAAAAGAACCAGGACGCTATCCCAACGGCTACTACAATTTCAGTACCAAGATGCGCCCATACATTTTTATCGGACAACGGATGAACTTTAATTTGAAAAACAGCATTGTAAAACACGTTGCCATGTTTTACGAAATAAGCAGTTGCGAATTGTACATCATCAGCAAAGCAACCAACAGCAGTCTGAAAATGAAAGACATATTACGAATATCGTTTGGAGTAAAGGTCCAGTTGTTTAAAGACAATGATTGACAAAAAGAGCATCGGTCTTTCCCATTACTTCAAATTTAGCTGGAATGCCTCAGATATGTAATATTTTTGTAACACCCCTTTCGGAGAATTCGTTGTACCTTTGAGCCGTTAAATTTTAGAATCAAAAAACTGGATATTAACGGCGTATGAAGAAATGTGTTTCTTTTTTCTTAGGAGCGTGCTGTATGTGTCTTCCTGGCATACTGATGGCACAACGCATCAAGGGAAGCGATACCGTACTTCCTCTTACTCAGGAACTATCGGAAATGTACATGAATCAAAATCCCTCTGCTACAGTTACTGTCACCGGAGGCGGTAGCGGTGTAGGAATTTCAGCATTACTTGACGGAACAACCGACTTGGCAATGGCATCCCGAAAAATAAAGTTCAGCGAGAAAATGAAAATGAAACAGTCGAAGCACGAGCCCTGCGAATATATCGTGGCATACGATGCATTGGCTGTTATTGTCAATCCTCAAAATCCGATTAAGCAACTTACCCGCGAACAATTGGAAGGCATCTTCCGGGGCAAAATCACCAACTGGAAAGAAGTGGGAGGTGAAGATGCCCGCATCGTAGTCTACTCGCGCGAAACGTCTTCGGGTACATACGAATTCTTCAAAGAAAGTGTATTACACAACAAAAACTATATGAGCAGCGTGCTCTCTATGCCTGCCACAGGTGCTATCATCCAATCAGTACGCCAGACCAAAGGCGCTATCGGCTATGTAGGATTGGCTTACCTGAATCCTTATGTGAAAGCCATTGCCGTATCCTACGACCAAGGCAAACACTACGTCTATCCCTCGGTAGAAAGCGCGACGCGAAAAGAATATCCCATTGTCCGTCCGTTGTATTACTATTACGACAAGCAAAACGAAAAGAATGTCATGCCATTCCTCAATTTCACCACCTCGAAAGAAGGGCAAGCCAAAACATTGGATTTGGGCTTCATTCCTCGTTAACCACGATACGTAACAGGTATATATAAAAAGGTATATAGAAATATGAAAAGATTGATTGATAACATCGCACGGTATGTGCTTACCGTGAGCGGATTCACCACCAGTGTGGTAATCTTGCTGATTATCGGCTTCTTGTTCAAAGAAGCAGTAGGCCTCTTCAACAATCCCATCGTAGAAGACGGATACGTGCTGGCACTGAACAAGGAAAACGATGTAAAACGACTCAGCGCACAACAAATCAAAAACATTTTCGATGAGGAAATCACCAACTGGAAAGAAGTGGGAGGCAAAGACATGCCCATTACCGTGTTCCGTCTGGAAGACCTCGACAAGCATTATACAGAAGCGGAATTAGGAGCGGAATATGAATATGCCGGCGACAAGATTGCTGAACAGGTTCACCAGACTCCGGGTATTGTTGCCTACGTCCCCGATGTATTGATGAAAGGACAAAAAGACATCCATTACATCGAAAACCAAGATATTCCCGTAAAGGATGTCTTATTAGGCAATGAATGGTTCCCTACCGCAACTCCTTCCCCTATTTTCGGTATTCTTCCATTGATTAGCGGTACGCTATGGGTAAGCTTTTTCGCCATCCTCATCGCCTTGCCTTTCGGGCTTGCCATTTCCATTTATCTTGCCGAAGTGGCAAACGAAAAGACCCGAAAATTCCTGAAGCCGATTATCGAATTACTGAATGGTATTCCTTCTGTCGTTTACGGTTTCTTTGGCCTGGCGGTCATCGTACCTTTCCTCCAGCAGACATTCAACCTGCCTGTAGGTGAATCGGGGTTGGCAGGCAGCCTGGTACTTGCCATCATGGCATTGCCGACCATCATCACCGTAGGCGAAGACGCCATGCGCAGTTGTCCGCGAAGCATGCGCGAAGCCAGCCTTGCCTTGGGAGCTACACAATGGCAGACTATTTATAAAGTCGTAATCCCGTTTTCTATTTCCGGTATTACCTCTGGCATTGTATTGGGCATCGGACGCGCCATCGGCGAAACCATGGCGGTATTGATGGTAACCGGTAATGCAGCAGTCATGCCCCATAGCATCCTGGAACCATTGCGCACCATCCCGGCAACCATTGCTGCCGAATTGGGTGAAGCGCCTGCCGGAGGTGCACACTACCAGTCACTTTTCCTGCTGGGTGTCATCCTGTTTTTCATCACTTTAATTATTAACTCTTGCGTAGAAATCGTATCTTCGCGCAATAAATTCAAGAAATAACGTATGGCTGTAGAAATCGATCCGTCTTACATGAAGCACAAAAAAGGCATTCAGAAAGGAATGTTCACTTGCTTCCGCATACTGAGCTACTTCATTGCAGCAGTATTGTTCTACATATTGGGATTTATCATCGTAAAAGGCATCAGTGTCATCAATTGGGACTTCCTCACCCAGGCTCCTACCGACGGTATGACCAAAGGAGGAATCCTACCTGCCATTGTGGGTACGTTTTACCTGATGATAGGAAGTGCCGTATTCTCGTTTCCTGTAGGTGTGATGAGCGGCATTTATATGAACGAATATGCCCCTAAAGGCAAAATGGTAAACTTCATCCGCACAATGACAAACAACCTTGCCGGCATCCCGTCTATCGTATTCGGCTTGTTCGGTATGGCTTTCTTTGTCAATTACCTCGACTTTGGCGACAGCATCATTGCCGGTTCACTTACGTTAGGCTTGCTTGCCTTGCCGATTGTCATCCGTACCACTGAGGAAGCTTTCAAAGACATCCCAAACAGTTATCGCGAAGGAAGCCTTGCTTTGGGCGCTACCAAGGCACAGACCATCTGGAAAGTATTGCTTCCTATGGCGATGCCCCGCATCATTACCGGACTGATACTTTCATTGGGACGTGTATCGGGCGAAACCGCCCCCATCCTCTTTACGTGTGCCGCCTATTTCTTGCCCAAGCTGCCCGAAAGCATCTTCGACCAATGTATGGCGTTGCCGTATCACCTGTATGTCATCGCTACCAGCGGTACCGACATTGAGGCACAAACGCCTATCGCCTATGGCACAGCATTTGTTCTGATTGTCATCGTACTGATTATGAACTTGCTTGCCAACAACATCCGAAAATATTTTGAAAACAAATTAAAATCCAAATAAACCATAATCGTCATCTGTATGAATAAGATTGAAGCTAAAAACGTAGATTTCTATTACGGCGACTTTCATGCGCTGAAGAATATCAATATCACGATTCCAAACAATGAAGTGGTTGCCTTTATCGGTCCTTCCGGATGTGGTAAATCAACCTTCCTGCGCTTGTTCAACCGCATGAACGATTTGATTCCGGGAACCCGGCTGACTGGAGAAATCTGTATTGACGGACGGAACATCTACGAACCGTCGGTCAATGTAGACATCTTACGCAAAAACGTGGGTATGGTATTCCAACGTCCCAACCCGTTCCCGAAAAGCATCTTCGAGAATGTAGCTTACGGGTTACGCGTCAATGGCATCAAAGACAAGGAATTCATTACCGAACGGGTGGAAACAGCATTGAAAGGCGCAGCCTTGTGGAACGAAGTGAAAGACAAGTTGAAGGCTTCTGCCTACGATCTCTCCGGAGGACAACAGCAGCGTCTGTGCATCGCACGTGCCATGGCAGTAGAACCTTCGGTATTGCTGATGGACGAACCGGCATCTGCCCTCGACCCCATTTCTACTGCAAAGATTGAAGAACTGATTTGCGAACTGAGCTCACAGACTACTGTAGTCATCGTAACCCACAGCATGCAACAGGCTGCCCGCGTAAGTAACAAGACTGCTTTCTTCTATATGGGCGAAATGGTAGAATACGGCGAAACCAAGAAAATCTTTACCAGCCCCGATAAAGAAGCTACCCAGAATTACATTACCGGACGCTTCGGATAAATTGTCAACTATTAATTGTTAATCATTAACTATTCACTATTAATTATACAGACATGGTAAAATTTGTAGAAAACGAACTTCTCAACATCAAGACAGAAGTAAACGATATGTGGCAGTTGGTTTACCAACAACTGAACAATGCCTATAAATCTGTATTGGAAGTCAATATGGAACTTGCCGATAAAGTAATATTACGCGAAAAACGTGTCAATGCATTCGAATTGCGTATCGACAGTGACATCGAAGATTTCATCGCATTGTACAATCCCGTAGCTGTAGACTTGCGCTTTGCACTTGCCATGCTGAAAATCAATACCAACCTGGAACGCATCGGCGACTACGCCGACAGCATCGCACGCTTTGTCATCCGCACCGATTTGAAACCGGAAAACAAGGCACTGTTTGCCGAACTCCAGCTGGAAGACATGTTCGATATGGTATTGCACATGCTCAGCACCACATACGATGCTTTGCAGAAACAGGACATCGGACTTGCAAAATCCATCTTCGACAAAGACGAAACATTGGATATCTTGAACAAAAACGCCATCGATACACTGGCGGCATACGCCAACGAACATCCCGAAGATATCAAGTTGTGTCTGGAAATCGCAGGTATCTTCCGCAAATTGGAACGTGCGGGTGACCACATCAACAACCTTGCCGAAGAAACTGTATTCTACATTGATGCGGAAGTATTGAAACACCACAAATCAATGCTTAGAGATTCGGAAGAAGAAAATCTGGAAAACGACAACAAAGCAGAAAGCTAAATCCGAAAGGAAACCTCCATAAAACAAATCCCCCGGCATGTTGCGGTTCACACCAGAACCGGCAGATGCCGGGGCTTTATGCTATAAACAAAAAATGAGAAACGACCTATCAATCAGAGAAGAAAAAAGCAAGGATTTTCCCTTCATACGTAGCCTAACCGAACAGGCATTTCTAAACGTACCGGAAAGCGACCATACAGAACACTTACTGGTGGAACGCCTGCGGCAATCAGAAGCCTATATTCCGGAACTGTCTTTGGTGGCAGAAACAAACACAGGAAAAATCGTAGGACACATCCTGCTTTCAAAAGTGGGAATCGTATCAGAAGAAGGCACGACCACCGTACTTAGCGTCGCTCCCCTGTCTGTATTGCCTGAATTTCAACGGCAAGGCATCGGAGGCATGCTCCTGCGTGAAGCCCACAGACGGGCAGCCCTGCTGGGTTACAAAGCTGTCCTGTTGCTGGGGCATAAGGATTACTATCCACGATTTGGTTACCGGAGAGCCTCATCCTATGGCATAAGATTTCCTTTCAATGCCCCCGATGAATGTTGCATGGCTATCGAACTGGAACCGGACGGACTACAAGATGTACACGGATGGGTACATTATCCCAACGCTTTCTTCGAATAGTCTCATTGGTTCCTGCACATCTCTGGTCACAACAATATCACGGTCACGCTACGCGGACCGTGAGCTCCCATAACCAAAGCCTGCTCAATATCGGCAGTCTTCGAAGGTCCCGACATAAAGACTCCATAACCATATTCGCCCGTATCAATCCGCTTGTAAGCCTCGTGCATGTTGTTGACAAGATTCTTACGGTCCAGCAAAATCACCAGTGCCTCCGAAATAAAGTAAATGGCACGTTGTTCCACATCCTGCTGCAACCAGACAGCACCGTTTTCGCATACACCAATCCTGCCATCAACGATGGCAAGGTCTGTACCGTCCAGTTCTCCCGGATTTTCCACCTCATCCGGATGGAAAGTCGCACAGGTGATAAGTTGGATTTTTTCACCTGTAGGCACTTCTTTCAGAATGGACGCAATGCGTTTGGCATCCGGATACAATTGCCGGATAACTTCGTTCAAATCGTCTTCCTTTCCCAATACAACGGCTTTACCGCCCATCTGTACCATAATTTTACAAAATTGGCCAACCGGATCCGCATAAGTCAAAGCTTCCTCTTCCAGCGATGTCAAGTCCGGCCGTTCATAACGTGTCCGCGTATTGCGGCGTATGTTCTGTAATATATCTTCTCTACTGCTCATTGTTTATTTTTTTATTTAAGAAACCAGGTACCAGGTACTAGTTGACTAGGTTCTAAATAGCATTACTTTGTCAACGCCCACAAAAAGTATCTAAAACCTAGTCACCTAGTACCTGGTCAACCAGTCCCCTTATACTCAAACTTTTCCTTTCTTCCACATCTCGTTGAAACTCTCTTTGACAAACTTCGGCATCTCATGCTCCTTGCCCCAGTCATTCATATCGTTGTACAATGCCCAGCGGGGAAGCGAATTGGCGATGGAAGCATTCTTCAAGGCAAAGTTGAACAAGGCAGGACGCTCCATCAGGAACTTCATGCCGCCCGACATCAGCTTCTTTTCCTTGCTTGCCACACCCAAGCCGTCCATGCGCTGGCGCCAACGGTAAATCTGGTCGGCAAGGTCAACCTTTGCCGGACACACATTCTGGCACGAATAACACAGTGAGCATGCCGAAACATTGTCATAATAGTGCAAAGGAGCCTTCAGCATACCCAGATTGATGCCGATGGGTCCCGGTATGAAATAGGTGTACGAATAACCTCCCGAACGCCTGTACACCGGACAAGTGTTCATACACGCACCACAACGCAGGCAATTCAGCGTCTTCACATGCTCCTGGTCGGCAAGAATCTGGCTTCGCCCATTATCTACAATGATGATATGCAACTCGCCTCCCTTCCGTGGCTTACGGTAATGCGACGTATATGAAGTAATGGGCTGCCCTGTGCCCGAACGTGCCAACAGACGGGTAAATACGCCCAAAGCTTCACGGTCGGGAACAATCTTTTCCAGCCCGAAAGCCGTAATCTGAAGTTTGGGCTGCGAAGTGCCCATATCGGCGTTCCCTTCATTGGTACACACTACACATTCACCGGTCGATGCCACCGCAAAATTGGCACCCGTCATGGCTGCTTCCGCATGAATGAACTTCTGGCGCAAGTTCTTGCGTGCTGCATGAGTCAGGTATGTCTGGTCGTTATTGCCTGGCTCGGTACCCATTTCACGCACGAACAATTCACCGATTTCTTCTTTCTTGATATGAATGGCAGGCATCACGATATGGCTCGGACGCTTGTGCATCAGTTGAAGGATGCGTTCGCCCAAATCACTTTCCACCACCTCGATTCCTTTTTCTTCCAGATACTCGTTCAGCCCACACTCCTCGGCAAGCATCGATTTGCTCTTGATGAAATGCTTCACCTGATGCCCGCTCAGGATATTATA
The DNA here is from genome assembly GCF_002159615.1 of Bacteroides sp. An279. Taxonomy (NCBI): domain Bacteria; kingdom Pseudomonadati; phylum Bacteroidota; class Bacteroidia; order Bacteroidales; family Bacteroidaceae; genus Bacteroides; species Bacteroides sp. An279. Next base: position 1,258 of record NZ_NFJA01000056.1, on the reverse strand, counting down.
AATAATTTTACAATACTCATCGGCATCTTTTGCCCAATACACGTATGCCCCGTTGGCAAGTGCATTTTTCTCAAATTCCTGCAACAACTGGTCCAAATGACTGTTGCTGTACATCTTCAGGGCACATGCCGCATCACGCAACTGCTCCCACTCAGGAACCTCCTTACTCATTTTATCCCGTTTGGCACGCACCATCCATAACGTCTCGTCGTGCCAGGCAGCCATCTCACGGTTCTTCAGAAACGCTCCGGCAGCTTTCGAATGTTTCGTACTCATAATCCTGCAGCTAAAATTTGAACAATATGAATGGTCTTGATAGGCAGATGGTCGCGCTCGATAATGCCTGTCTGATGCATCAGACACGAACTGTCTGCTCCTACGATATACTCGGCACCCGTATCAATGTGCCGTTGCACCTTGTCGCGCCCCATACGCCCCGACACATCGTGTTCTTCTACGGCAAACATGCCTCCGAAGCCACAACATTCGTCCGGACGTTCAGGCTCTACAATCTCGATACCCTTTACCAACGACAACAAATCGCGCAATTTATTATAATAAGGTACGTTCAGTTCACTGGGTGACGAGAGGTGCATCAGCCTCACCCCGTGACAACTGTTCTGAATGCTGACCTTATGCGGGAACGATGCCGGAAGCGAATCCGGCTTTATCACATCGTGGATAAACTCGCAAATATCGTAAATCTTGCCTTCACTGGCACAACGGTGCGGTTCCTCTTTCAGCAAATTGCCATAATGGTCGCGTACGAACACTACACAACTGGCAGAAGGCCCGACGATATAATCGTACCCCTCAAACAAGCTGTCGAAACGCTTTGCCAACTCTTTCGATTCCATTTCAAACCCTGCATTTGCCATCGGCTGTCCGCAACAGGTCTGGTCCAATGGATAATCCACATCCACCCCCAGGCTTTTCAGGAGCTTGTAGGAGGCAACCCCCACTTCGGGATAGACGGCATTGATGTAACAGGGAACAAACAATCCTACTTTCATTTTTCTTGCCATTAAATTATTTCACAAGCAAAGTTACGCTATATTCTTGAATAAACGAAACGACTTTACGGATATTTTCAGGAAGGATGAAATAACCTCCGCATCGGCTTTTTGCAGATTTATGGCAAAACCACTAAGAAGCTGTTTTGAATTTATCGTGCGATGATTTGGGATGAGTTTTTGAGGCATTTTCGCTTGTGTGATGAGGAAGATAGCGGGCTATCTGACGAAGAACAGGAGCGAAA
>NZ_NFJA01000055.1:0-25204 GCF_002159615.1 Bacteroides sp. An279 | reverse complement strand
TTTCGTGTGTGCTTTGGGCGATTTTTTGGTCCTTTCCGCTCCTGTTCTTCGTCAGATAGCCCGCTATCTTCCTCATCACAGAAGCGAAAATGCCTCAAAAACTCATCCCTAATCATCGCACGATAAATTCAAAACAGCTTCTAAATTCGCATTTTCTCCCCCAAACATTTGCTTTCGCATTTGGATTGTATTATCTTTACAGACGTTTCAGTTCTATATTCCATGGGCTGGAACGTATATTCCACGCCTTGGAACGTATATTCCACGCCATGGAACGTACATTCCGCGCCGTGGAACGTAAAACAGATATTGCCGGAATCAGATTATAAACCTTAATATATCATATTATCATGGATGCTCTTTATGATTTCTTGCCTGTGCCTTCTGCCAATGCGGAAGACACCACACCACGCCTTTACCCTAAAATCGTGTCGAGAGGGACGGTTACGTTCGAGAAGCTGACCGAACAAATCGCCAACCATTCGGGACTGACCAAGGGGACCATCCTTGCCGTGATGGACGAAATAGAATATTGGACCGCACAATACTTGTCGGACGGATACCGGGTGCAGATAGGGAACATCGGCACGGCTTCGGTCTCGCTCAAAGCCAACACGGAGGTGTACGACCCCTCGGACGTACATGCCCAGTCTATCCGGTTCGCCAAAGTAAGGCTCACGGCTTCGAAGAAATTCACCAAGCAATGCCAGGGAAACGTGCTCCGTGCGCCTGCCGGAAAGAAAATCTTACGGAATCCCAAGGTGCATTCGGAAGAAGAAAGGCTGCAGCTCCTCCAGTCGTATCTGGAAAGCCACGCCTATATCACCCTGAAAGCATACGGCGAACTGGCAGGACTGCCCAAGACCACCGCCTGGCGCGACCTGAACAAGTGGACGGAAGCACACCTTATCGGCATCGAAGGACGCGCGCCGCACCGGGTGTATGTGAAGCTTCCGTAAGACCTGAGCTGCCCCTACCGTCCCGTGCACCATAGAAGCATCACGCATTTTATTCTTTACATTTTTCTATTTAGAAAAAGAATCACTATTTTTGCAACCGATAAGTGTAAAAACAAAAAAGCGCTATGACTGAAATGAATGCAACGGAAAGTTCAGAAAAGAAAAGCCTGAACTTCATCGAACAAATTGTGGAGAAAGACTTGAAAGAAGGCAAGAACGGGGGAAAAGTACAGACCCGGTTCCCGCCCGAACCGAACGGATACTTACACATCGGCCATGCCAAAGCCATCTGCATGGACTTCGGCATCGCCAAGAAATACGGAGGCGTATGCAACCTGCGCTTCGATGATACCAACCCCACGAAGGAAGACGTGGAATACGTAGAATCTATCAAGGAAGACATCCAGTGGCTGGGATTCCAATGGGGAAATGAATATTATGCGTCCGATTACTTCCAGCAATTGTGGGACTTCGCCATCCGCCTCATCAAGGAAGGGAAAGCGTATGTGGACGAACAGACCTCGGAAGAGATAGCGGCGCAAAAGGGTACGCCGACCCAGCCGGGAACGGAAAGCCCGTACCGCAACCGCCCCGTGGAAGAAAGCCTCGACCTGTTCCAGAAGATGAACGCCGGCGAGATAGAGGAAGGCAAGATGGTGCTCCGTGCCAAGATTGACATGGCAAGCCCGAACATGCACTTCCGCGACCCGATTATCTACCGTGTGGTGAAGACCCCGCACCACCGCACAGGTGATACATGGAAGGCATACCCGATGTATGACTTCGCCCACGGGCAAAGCGATTATTTCGAAGGGGTGACCCACTCGCTCTGCACGCTGGAGTTTGTGCCCCACCGCCCCTTGTACGATTTGTTTGTAGACTGGGTGAAAGAAGGCAAGGACCTGGACGACAACCGCCCGCGCCAGTACGAGTTCAACAAGCTGAACCTGAGTTACATCCTGCTGAGCAAGCGCAACCTCTTGATTCTGGTGAAAGAAGGGCTGGTAAACGGATGGGACGACCCCCGTATGCCGACCCTGTGCGGATTCCGCCGGAGAGGATATTCGCCCGAATCCATCCATAAGTTTGTGGACAAAATCGGATATACCACCTATGACGCGCTGAACGATTTCGCCCTGCTGGAAAGCGCGGTACGCGAAGACCTCAACGCCCGTGCCACCCGTGTGTCGGCGGTGCTGAATCCGGTGAAGCTCATCCTGACCAACTATCCCGAAGGGCAGGTAGAGGAAATGGAGGCCGTCAACAATCCTGAAGACCCGAATTCGCCCGTCCATACCATCGAGTTCAGCCGTGAACTCTGGATAGAGCGCGAAGACTTTATGGAGAACGCGCCGAAGAAATACTTCCGCATGACGCCGGGACAGGAAGTGCGCCTGAAGAACGCGTACATCGTGAAATGTACCGGATGCAAGAAAGACGAAGACGGAAATGTCATCGAGGTATATGCCGAATACGACCCGCATACCAAGAGCGGCATGCCCGAAGCCAACCGCAAGGTGAAAGGCACCCTGCACTGGGTGAGCTGCAACCATTGCCTGAAAGCGGAAGTGCGCCTGTACGACCGCTTATGGAAAGTGGAGAACCCGCGCGACGCTATGGCGGCTATCCGCGAAGAAAAGAACTGCTCGGCACTGGAAGCCATGAAAGAGATGATCAATCCCGACTCGCTGAATATACTGCAAGAATGCTACGTAGAGAAATTCCTCGCCGACAGCAAGCCGCTCGATTACCTCCAGTTCCAGCGTATCGGCTATTTCACACCCGACAAAGATTCAACTCCAGACCATCTGGTGTTCAACCGCACTGTATCGCTCAAGGATACCTGGAGCAAAATCAGCCGGAAATGACCAATATATAAGTGCTCTTTATCCACAAATGCCATAAAAAAACAAGTATCTTGCATCCCCGATGCACTTGTCGGGCATTTGTGTACCAGGAGCACTTGTTTACCCTGCTAATTCATAAACAAAAGACTAATCCATGAAAGAAGATCCATCCTCTATTTTTAACCAACCGGACTTCAAGGAAACCCTTGCCAAATACGAAAACATGGTACGCGAAGGCACACGCACCTATTTCGACGCCGATGACCTGACACTCATTGCCGAATATTATGCCAGCAAAGGAAATCCATATGCCTCGGACAAAGCCATCGACTATGCCTTGTCCCTCTATCCCGAAAATCAGGACGTGCTTGTCTTCAAATGCCACTCCCTGCTTAGCGGCCGGAATACAGACGAAGCGGATCTGCTGATTCATAACCTCCCCTATCAAAACGATTACGATACCCAGCTGCTCTATGCCGAACTATACCTGCAAAAAAACGACATGAGCCAGACACAGGCAACACTGAACAAACTCTATGAAGATTATCCGCACATCGACACTATACTCGATATCGCACAGCTGTACACCGATTATCAGCAAAAAAAATATGCTTACCCATGGATACAAAAAGCCTTGAATGAAAATCCGGATAATCTGGAAGCCCTGGAACTTATGGGACTGTACCAGTTTGAAATCCAACACTACGACCAGGCCCTCCAATGCTTCAACGCCATTCTGGACGAAGAACCCTATGACGTGAACAGCTGGCAAAACCTTGCCCGCTGCTATGCCCAGACCAAGGAATATGACAAGATGTTCGAAGCCATTGATTTTGCCATGGTAGCAGACGAGACAAACCTTACCACCTGGAAACTGAAAGTCGATTGCCATTTGATGCTGGAACAACTGCACGAAGCAATTCCCTGCCTTGAATACATCGAAAAGCACGTCCGGGAAAAAGAACCGATATGGTACATACTGGCATCCATTTATTTCGACTTGCTGGACTATGACAAGATGAAACAATATACCCAACTTATTCTTGACCACCGCATTACAGCAAGCGAAATTGTAGACATGGCAGAAATCTGCTACAAACACGCGTTAGCATGCTTGCGCACCAAAGAAATAACAGCATGTTACGAAACCATTGAATTGGGATTGCAATACAACGACAAATACCATCAGTTCTACCTGCTGAAAGGAGAATTATCCCTACTCTACAACGACACAAGCTCTGCCAAGAAATCTTTTAAAAAGGCCGAAGCCTACAGCTACAACATCCAGGATACATGGTTTGATATCGGTGTTATCTACTTTCAGGCATTTCACTTTAAAGAAGCCCTGGAAGCATTCAAAAAGATAGAAAAACACGATTATCAGGACTCGTTTAAAATAAGCTATCTTATCTCATATTGCTATTACCGTCTTGGAAAAATAGAAAAAGCACTCCACTATATGATACGGGGAGCTGTCTTTACCTCCAAACAACAGCTCACAGAGAGGCTCAAGACCATGCAAGAGCTGGACACTAATTTTTCTGAAATGGCATGGCACATTTACGAACTGATTCAAAACAAGGAATTAGATCCTTCTCCTTACTTGGGCGAATTATAAGAAGCTGTTTTGAATTTATCGTGCGATGATTTGGGATGAGTTTTTGAGGCATTTTCGCTTCTGCGATGAGGAAGATAGCGGGCTATCTGACGAAGAACAGGAGCGAAAAAGACCAAAAAATCGCCCAAAGCACACACGAAAACGGATACATCAAGCCAAGAAAAACTTTTTGGAGAAATTCAAAACAGCTTCTAAATACGCCCACAAAAAGGAAAAGTTGAAAGTAAAAGAACTTTTTTCCTGATAAATATTTGGATATTACACGCAAACACTTTACATTTGCAAACGAAAGAAAAAAAACAAGAGAACAAATATGAGAAATTACACAACACATCGCCACCATCATTACCTGACGTAAATATACGGTAGGCTGAAGGTCGTGTAATTTGATTATTATAAGATAAAAAAGGCTTGCCGTAAATACGGTAAGCCTTTTTGCTTTTTGAAACAACTAAAAAACAGAAATAACATGCTAAGAATTGCCGTACAATCCAAAGGTCGTTTATTCGACGACACCATGGCTCTGCTTTCCGAAGCAGACATTAAAATCTCTACATCGAAACGGACATTGCTCACCCAAGCCAGCAATTTCCCAGTCGAAGTTTTATTCCTGCGCGATGATGACATTCCGCAAACCATAGCCAGCGGAGTGGCAGACATAGGCATTGTAGGCGAAAACGAATTTGTAGAACGCAACGAAAAAGCAGACATCATCTATCGTCTCGGATTCAGTAAATGCCGTCTCTCACTAGCCATACACAAAGAAGAAAATTATCAAGGGCTATCGTGGTTTAACGGCAAGAAAATTGCCACTTCGTACCCGGGGATACTACGCAACTTCCTCGAACGCAACGGTATCCAGGCAGACATCCACGTTATAACCGGCTCTGTAGAGATAGCTCCAGGTATCGGACTGGCAGATGCCATCTTCGATATTGTCAGTTCCGGCTCCACACTTATCAGCAACAACCTGAAAGAAGTGGAAGTAGTAATGAAAAGCGAAGCCGTACTAATCGGTTATCCCGGACTCTCGCCCGAAAAGAAAACCATTCTTGACGAACTTCTCTTCCGCATCGAAGCCGTAAAAGCAGCTGAAGACAAAAAATATGTACTGATGAATGCCCCTACCGACAAACTGCAGGAAATCATCGAAGTATTGCCTGGAGTGAAAAGCCCCACCATCATGCCGCTGGCTACAGAAGGATGGAGCAGTGTACATACAGTACTCGACCAAAAATGCTTTTGGGAAATTATCGGTAAGCTGAAAGCGCTAGGCGCACAAGGCATACTGGTTATCCCGATAGAAAAAATGATATTATAAAACGCCCTTCAAAACGAAGATATATTCATGCGAATCAGGAGTTAAACGTAGTTATATTCCATAGGAGTTATCACTTCGTTCAAGAGTTAAAGGCCAATAGTCCTGCTTCTGAAAACAGTGCAAGAGGTATTGGCATCTAGCTTCCAGCCCACCAAGTGGGCAATAACTCCATCTAACTCCCTTTTAACTCCTGACTGGCATGATTCATAAGCCATTTCAGTTAACTGCTGCAGTCCACGAAGATAACTGAAACGGCAAAGTAATATATCTTTAATTGAATATCCGCAATGAGCCAATGTAGGGGTGGGGGTCGCCCGCCCGTATGCGCCTGCGTGGATGTATTCGGGCAGGCAAACCCTGCCCCTACAAGTTAATCGGCAAGATGCGGACATTCATATATCTTTATTTTGCGCATCATTATTATTAACAAACACTTAACTTCAAAACGCTTATGAACATCATACGTTATCCGGAACGTTCCGAATGGAAAGAGATACTGAAACGTTCGGCACTCCATACCGAAGACATACGCGATGCAGTAAACACCATCATCAATAAAGTACGCACCGAAGGAGACCGCGCCATCATCGCATACGAAGAACAATTCGACAAAGTAAAACTTGAATCGCTCGCCGTAGACGAAACCGAATTTAAAGAAGCAGAAAACATGATTGCACCCGAACTGAAAGAAGCCATCCGGCAAGCTTCAGCCAACATCCGTACCTTTCATGCAGCCCAGCGTTTCGAAAGCAAAAAAATAGAAACCACACCGGGCGTGACCTGCTGGCAAAAAGCTGTAGCCATTGAAAAAGTAGGACTATATGTACCTGGCGGTACAGCCCCCCTCTTCTCTACCGTACTGATGCTTGCCATCCCCGCCCAAATAGCCGGCTGCAAGGAAATCGTACTCTGCTCCCCTCCCGGACAAAAAGGGAAAATACACCCAGCCATCCTTTACGCAGCACGCATGGCAGGTGTAAAAAAAGTATTCAAAGCGGGAGGCGTACAAGCCATAGCAGCCATGGCTTACGGTACAGAAAGCATTCCCAAAGTATACAAGATATTCGGTCCGGGAAATCAATACGTAACCGTAGCCAAACAACAGGTGTCCCTGCGTGAGGTAGCCATCGATATGCCTGCAGGTCCATCGGAAGTAGCCGTACTTGCCGACGGAACTGCCAGCCCGGTATATGTTGCTTCCGACCTGCTGTCTCAAGCCGAACACGGTGCCGATAGCCAAGCCATCCTCATCACCACATCGGAACAGTTGCTGGAAAAGACAAAAGCAGAAGTAGAGCGCCAGCTCGCCACGCTTCCCCGCAAAGCATTAACCGAACTTTCGCTCCGTTCCAGCAAACTGATTCTGGTAAAAGACCTGGCAGAAGCCATTGACATGGTAAACGAATACGCTCCCGAACACCTGATTATCGAGACCCAAAATTACAGAGATGTGGCAGAACAGATAGTCAATGCCGGCTCGGTATTCATGGGGCCGTATGCTCCGGAAAGTGCCGGCGACTATGCGTCAGGTACCAACCATACCTTACCTACCAACGGCTATGCCAAGGCATATAGCGGAGTCAGCCTGGATAGCTTTATCCGTAAAATCACCTTCCAGGAAATCACGAAAGAAGGAATACGGCGCTTAGGACCTGCCATCCAAATACTGGCAGCCAATGAACAGCTGGATGCACATAAAAATGCCGTTACCGTACGGCTCGACTGAATAAACCTGAAAACAAACCGTAAAACCGTGAACGAATGAAACCGTTACAAGAACTGACACGCCCCAATATATGGGCACTGAAACCTTACTCTTCTGCCCGTGATGAATACAGCGGAAAAAGCGCTTCGGTATTTCTCGATGCCAACGAAAATCCTTATAACATACCCAACAACCGTTACCCTGACCCGTTGCAACGGGAACTGAAAGGACTGATTTCCCCTGTGAAGAAAGTAGCTCCCGAACAAATCTTCCTGGGCAATGGAAGCGATGAAGCTATTGATTTGGCATTCCGTGCCTTCTGCAGACCGGGCATAGACAATGTAGTTGCCATACACCCTACGTATGGCATGTACCAGGTATGTGCAGACATCAATGATGTAGAATACCGGAAAGTACTGCTGGATGAGAAGTTCCAGTTCAAAGCAGCAGACTTGCTCAACGCTTCAGACAACAATACCAAGCTGATATTCCTCTGCTCGCCCAATAATCCGACCGGAAATAACCTCGACTCCAAGGAAATCATTACCTTGCTCAATGAATTCCAAGGCATTGTCATCGTAGACGAGGCATACGCCGACTTTTCCGACCAGCCGTCATTCACAGGTATCCTTGACGAATATCCCAATCTGATTATCCTGCAGACTTTCTCGAAAGCATGGGGGTGCGCTGCCATCCGGTTGGGAATGGCATTCGCCTCACCGGAAATCATCGGCATCTTTACGAAAATAAAATACCCTTACAACATCAACCGACTTACCCAGCAGGAGGCCATCAGCATGATGCAACGTCATTATGAGGTACAACGCTGGGTAAATTCGGTACTGGAAGAACGCACACGATTAATGAAAGCATTTGCACAACTGCCGTGCTGCAAACGTATATTCCCGACTGATGCCAACTTCTTCCTGACACGTGTAACCCATGCCAAAGCCATTTACGACTATCTGGTAGGACAAGGCATCATCGTACGGAACCGTTCGAATGTTACACTTTGCGAAGATTGCCTGCGCATTACCATCGGCACACGCCCGGAAAACGACAAGTTACTGGAAGCATTACGAAACTATAGCACATCTGATACGAAATGAAAAAGAAAGTCCTTTTTATAGACCGTGACGGAACACTCGTTATCGAACCACCTGTCGATTACCAGCTCGACGCTTTCGAAAAGCTGGAATTTTATCCTTATGTGTTCCGCAACCTGCATTTCATCCGGACAAGACTGGATTTTGAGTTTGTCATGGTAACTAATCAAGACGGATTGGGGACAAGTTCCTTTCCCGAAGAAACCTTCTGGCCCGTACATAACCTCATACTGAAAACTTTTGCCAATGAAGGCATTACCTTCGACCGCATCTGTATCGACCGCTCTTTCCCTGAAGAAAATGCCCCTACCCGAAAGCCTCGTACGGGTATGCTGACCGATTTTCTGGACAATGACACATACGACCTTGCCGGCAGTTTTGTAATAGGCGACCGTGTTACGGATGTAGAACTGGCAAAAAACCTAGGATGCCGGGCTATCTTATTACAACCGGATATGTCAATGATAAAAGAGGCTGACCTGAAAAAGACCTGTGTCCTTGCCACTACCGATTGGAACAAAATTGCAGAATTTCTTTTTGCCGGAGAACGTACTGCAGAAGTGCGTCGCACTACCAAGGAAACAGATATCCACATCTGCATGAATCTGGACGGGAATGGTACATGCCACATACAAACCGGATTAGGCTTCTTCAATCACATGCTGGAACAGATAGCCAAACACGGAGGAATCGACTTGGACATTGATGTAAAAGGAGATTTGGAGGTAGATGAGCATCACACCATCGAAGATACGGCAATAGCATTGGGCGAATGCTTAAACCAAGCCTTGGGGAACAAACGTGGTATCGAACGATACGGCTATTGCCTACCGATGGACGATTGTCTGTGCCGGGTAGCACTCGATTTCGGAGGACGCTCCTGGCTAGTATGGAATGCCTCGTTCCACCGGGAAAAGATAGGCGATATGCCTACCGAAATGTTCTTGCATTTTTTCAAGTCGTTAAGCGATGCCGCCCGGATGAACCTGAACATCTGTGCTGAAGGTGAAAATGAACACCATAAGATAGAAGGTATCTTCAAAGCTTTTGCCCGAAGCCTGAAAATGGCTATCCGCCGGGATATCTATCACTTCGAAATACCATCAAGCAAAGGAACATTGTAAATAATCCCCCATAAAACACGCCGAGGGTACATCTAAAACAGATGCACCCTCGGGTGTTTATTTTATATCAGATAAATTATATTATTTCAATAATTCAGCCAGCTTGGCAGCAATGTCTTCACCACGCAAGTCACGCGCAATGATATTTCCTTCCTGATCTACCAATACTGTAGCAGGGATAGCACGTACACCATACAATTTGGCACCCTCGCATTCCCAAGCTTTCAGGTCAGACATCTGCGGCCATGTAATATTCAAATCTTTAATCGCTTTCTTCCATGCTTCTGCATCACGGTCAAGAGATACACCTACGATACCAAAACCTTTGGCACTGTACTTTTTATAAGCAGCTACGACATTCGGCATTTCAGCACGACAAGGACCACACCAGCTTGCCCAAAAATCAATCAGTGTATATTTATTCTTGCCAATGAAGTCAGACAATTTTACACTTTCTCCTTCCGGAGTATTCATGGTGAAATCTACAAACTTCTGACCTACAGCAGTCTTAGCCAAAGTAGCCAAGTGCTCTTTCAGCTGAGCGACACCTTCGTTATTGGCAGCAATAGAAGCAGGAATCTGATCTACCAACGGCTGGATACGTTCTGACGGGAACGAGCTTGAAAAACGAGTCAACAGCTGTACACCTGCCACATTGGTGATATTCGAAGAAATTGTATTATAAATAATTTCACGGCTTAAGCTATCTTTCACATTAAGCTGTTCTTCGGCTTCCTTACGTTGTTCTTCACTCAATGAATCATTTTGAGTCTGCTCATACAACGCACGCATTTCTTTATTGATTGCATAAAACTCTTCAATGAACTTCTGGTAAGCATCGTTACATACAGTACCTGATACCTTCGACAGTTCATTATTCAATTCCATCGTAATAGTTCCTGCTTCGAGGAATACCGGGGAACTCATACCTTTCGGAGCATAGGATACGATACGGCTTGCAGCAATCGTATCAGCATCTCCCTTGAACTGGAAAGCCCCACCTTTAACTACTGCAGAATCGAGGTTAACCATCTGTCCATCCACAAAATTCTGCAAATACACCATCTCACCATCAGCTACATCTGCAATAGTACCGTTAATTGTGTAACCCGGCTTGTTCTGACAAGAAGCAAACGCCAACATACCGGCGGTTGCCATCCACAAAAATGTTTTCATATCTTATGATTATTATAAAATTTTTTTCGCTGAGCAAATATACGCTTTTTCTTTGACAAAACGAGACACGCCTCTTTTTTTTACATTTTTTAATTTCTCAAATATCATCACACTTCTCTTTTCAATCTTATCATATTCTTTCTTTTTTGCCCGCTTTTGTTGTAAAAAGCCAGAAACCACATCATCTGTTGTCCCTGTCTCTTGCAGGCTTATTCCCCGAAAAAAACAACATGCCCAATGCACATACGGTATAACAGATGCGAAATGCTACAGGACTTATCCCTAACAAGGCATCAAGCCCTGTATAGTGTAAAGAGGCAAAAAACTGCACTACGAAAAACAATGTAATAAAATAGCCCGAAAAATAAACAAAGCCATACGACAGACCTCGTACCAAATCACGGTCGGTACGGTACATATCGATTGCAAAGCCATACACCATAGCCATCATCCCTACCATTACCGACAATAAACTGGTAAATCCCTCGGCCAATGGAGAGTTTCTTAACCCACCTGTTATACTTCGCACAACACCCCACGGTCCCCATGCCAATACAATACCGATAAACAAACATATGGCTCCCGCTACGATACTCCATCCCAATGCCCGCTTTTCTTTACGGGTACACTTTCCACGTTTCTGCAACAAGCGTAATCCAAGTGCCCCCAATCCTGAATGCATCCACAACCCTGCACCGAATGCCAGCACCAGCAAATGTCCCAGCAAAGGAGCATGCAGAAACCCAGGCACACTATTACGTAATTGCCAGCGGAAACCTTCGGCGCTGAGCAGGCTCTGTATGCCTTCCCAGCCGTAAATGCTTCCTACCCACGATAAAAACGCTGCCAGCAACGTAAGTAAGAAGAACACAGTAGCCGGATGCAAAAAATACCTATTCGTCATCAGGCTCCAGGTTATCAATATCCAAAATACGTAATTCGAAAGCACGGGTCACCAGTCGGCAGGCATTGACACCGGTACGCTCGTCAGGACGGAAGAGACGGCTTATCAAGTCATTCTGACGTTTCTCAATGGATTTTACCCCGAAAGGCATCCCTTTCAGATTCGTTATCATTTCTTTAGTATACCCCAATGCCAAGTGACGGAGCAAACGTTCGTCATACTCGTCAATATCATAATCAATCAAAGCTTCCTGCCTGCGTTGTTCGACAAGCACCGATTGTTTGAAACGTTCCACAATCTTCTCCAAAATAGGATAATTGAAAACCAATTTCTTACCTGCCATAACTGCGTCTACATCAGTAGCGGTCAGTAATTCACCGGTCTTCAATATGATGCCGTCGGCACCAGCGTTCAAGGCATCTACCCATAACCTTTCGTTCAGCACCTCTCCAGTGAATATCAGAACCTTCAGTCCTGGACGCTCCTTATGCAGACGGGCACAGATAGATACACCGATAGTGGTGGAGCCTCCCAGACCCAAGTCAAGCAAAACCAAATCCGGCGTCTGTTGATCAAGTAAATCCCAAAACTCAGCCTCAGTCATTGCAGTTCCAATCACTTCAGCATTCGGTATCTCATGACGGAAGATTTCTTCCGTACCTTTCAATTCTAATTTCACATCCTCAACAATAATGACTTTAAACTTTTCCATAATTATAATGTGATAATTTGATAATGTGCTAATGGGTTAATATCAATAGATTTCCTGTGTTATACCTTATTTGTTTTTTGCGGAATGGTAAACCATACCGTATATCCTCCTCCCTCTTCGGGACATGCATTGATACGACAGCCCCGCCTGCCCGCAAACTCATCGTGGTCACGTATAATCTGCTTGCACACCAGAAATTCGGTCCCGACCAGTTTATTACCACTTCCGGCATACATCCTCGAAAGTGAGGGATAAAACAAACCATTCAATTCTTCTTGCGTAAACGTGCGACGCCTGTCGGTAAAACAAAACCGGACAAATCCATTATCCAATTGTGCTGATACCGTAATCGTACCAGATTCCGGATAACGCAATACTTCATTTACCAGATTCTCGAACAGAAACTCCAACAGGACACTGTCGCCCGAGACCGCCAGTCCTTCAGGCATCTGAGTTTCCAGCATAAGCTGAAAAGGCAATTTACGGGTAACCTTCCGGAAATAGCGGTCCAGTCTTTCATTCAAGTATTCTACACGGACTTCAGCACGACGAAAAGTCACCTCATCCAATTGGCGGGCAGCACACGAACTGAGCAAGGTAAAAATATCCTTATAATAATTTACCAGCTCATCCACAGTCTGCAACTGCTCTTGTTCTTCCGTTTCCGGAAGCACATCCTTTTCATTCAACCGGTCGATTATCTGCTTGATGCGGTTGGGATAATAAATAGTCTCGTGCTTGATAGTAGACAAGCAGTTGTCGAGTACCATATTCTGTACGTGAAGCATATTTTCCTCGTGAGACACCCTGCGGGCATCATCCTGAGCCAACTCAATGTCAGTATATTTTTCGCGCACCCGCACCACTGCATTATACAATACGGCCGCCAGATAATCTACCACCAGCTCTACCAACAACACATCTTCCTCGTTCAGCCTTTGCTGCATGACCTGCAGCGCAAACACTCCCATATGATGGATTTCACCACCCACTTCTACCCGAAGCGGCAAAGCCATCCATCCCGATGCTTCACCATACACCACAGCCTGCTTGTCGAAACACCGCTGCATCAATGTGCGTGCCTCATCAGCATCGGTATGAAAAGAGAAATACCAACGCAATGCAGCCGTTTCTTCATCGAAAAGCGCCAGTCCCAAAGCTGAAACAGGGAAAAGTTCATTCAACTCATCAATCAGCCTGGAAAACAATACCTCAGACATAATTTCACCGTCTCCATTAAGCCGGACCGATGAAACAATCCCCTGGTTTATGACAAACACTTGCTCCATATTGTAACGGTAATGCACCCTCTTCCGCCAGTACAGCAAATAATACCCCACCAGACAAGCGACAACAAGCAATACCAACAATACCAAAGCAATGATTTTATTATTGGCAGACTGACGCATCTGCACACAATACTGCTCCAGCGAACGGTCTTTGCTGATTTGCTTGTATAGCGAAGTATAAGCCAGGTTATTATAATAATAAGTAGGAAAATCTTTCACAGCCAAAGCGGCTACAGCTGACTCGTTGCGCACATCCAGCAAAATGTAATAATCGGTATCAAAATCCTTCTCCAGCCAGCTTTGCTCTGCCAGCACGTTATCATTGCGATACAGCTGCAACAACGGAGCATCGCATCCCGAATAGCACAAATAATGCATATTGAGGTAACGGAGCACACTGTCCGCATAAACCAATGCATCGGCATAACAACCTTCCACATTACAC
This sequence comes from Bacteroides sp. An279, assembly GCF_002159615.1. Taxonomy (NCBI): domain Bacteria; kingdom Pseudomonadati; phylum Bacteroidota; class Bacteroidia; order Bacteroidales; family Bacteroidaceae; genus Bacteroides; species Bacteroides sp. An279. Next base: position 10,998 of record NZ_NFJA01000055.1, on the reverse strand, counting down.
TCGTAAACCTGATTGGCATAATCATTTGCTATTGCCAGCAGACTATCGTACGAAGCCACCTGGCCAGGAGCCTGGACCTCATCAGAAACATGCCTGCCGCAACTGGTTCCGGCACATGCCACCAATACGATCCCTATGAGACACAATGCCCGTTTCACCCCTTTGGGCAAACGAAAATAAAAGCGGCTTCCCTTGCCCGGTGTGCTTTCAATGGCAAAACAGCACACGCTAAACAAGGCATTGGTCTTCCGGTATTTTTCAATAATGCCTTTACAATTCATCAATCCGAATCCGTGCCCTTTCTGGCTGCGCAATGATTGCACATCACCCGCCGTAGCCAGTCCGATATGACCCGAATCGTAAACCTTCTCACCCAAAATACAGTTCACATCTTCTGCCGTCAATCCAGGTCCGTTGTCCGAAACCGATATTTCCACATACGCATCAGTTTCATCCGCCCTCAGTTCCACATGCCCTCCTTCAGGCGTATATTTACGCGCATTTTCGGCCAGCGTATTAATCATGAACAAAGTCAGGGCACGATCAGCCTTTACCACGGCACTGGTAGAACAAATATCCAGGGTCTGCCGTTTCATTTCAAACGACCGCCTGCCCTTCCCTATCATTTCGAACAATTCATTCAAGGAGAAATTCTCGATGTTCAAGCTGACTATCCCTTGGCGCATCTTAATCCAAAGGGCAAGAATATCATTGTACTCGTTGATACGAGTTATCAATTCATCAATATAAACATATTTCCCCCTCTTTACTGCCTCCTGACGGGCATAGGGAGCCAGCCTCAACTTACGCACTTCATTGACCACACGGTCGATATAAGGTAAAATGCCGGTCACGATAGCCAGACAAGCTTTCTTCACCACATTTTCCTTCTTGTTTTCTGTCAGATGTTGCTGGTGGATATATTGCTCTTTTTCCACCTTGCGGCGCTCGTCATCAAGCGAAACCAGATTAGCCCCATTGACCAATGTCCATGCCAGGTAAGGCGAAACCAATTGCAACAAAGCTTTTCCTTCCTTATGCAAGGGATGCTTCAAAGCCATCCAGACACATCCGATAACCCTTTCGTCCTCGGAAGAAATCAAATCGAAACGAAAACCTGTTGTTCCCTCTGGCAACAGAAACGGCAATGTATCGGACAATACCCCCGTATCTTCATCCTTCAGGCAAATCTGTATGTCCACGGCACCGAATATATGGAAGAAATCTTCCCGTACAGTCTGTTGAACCGCATCGACTACCTCTTTCATGTCTCCTGCCGAAGCCGGTACAGCCGATATGATTTTCCGGCACAATTCAAACACCTGTTTCAAGACAGACAGATACAGCCGGTTCCGTTTTTTCCAACGCCGGTTCAACATGACAAACAGACCTATCAGCATTCCCAGTCCAAGCAATACCAGAAAGAGCAATGCATTGAGCTGTTTCTCTTCACGCTCTAAAGCAGCATAACGGCTTTCCAGTAACTTATCCTGCCGGGTATAGTCCAGCAAGTCCAGGTAAATATTCCGGTTATAGTCTGATTGCTGCTTCATCCCCATTGCCGAATACGTACGGCTCAGCTGTTCGCGCAGACGCAGAATCCACTCCGGAACGGTCTTAATGCCCTCATCAGCTATCCATTTCAATTCAATGGGACGTCCACTGCCTGGAATATACGTGCGGAGGCGGTCAAAGGTATCGGTACAATGATAAAACCTTTCATGATGCAAGTTAACATATTGCAAAGCTGTATCCAGATTGGGCAAAGCCTTCTCAGGACAACCCATATAATTATAATAGGTAGCCAAAGTGCGGTAAGTCCCCGAAATCTGATACCAGTCACCGTATTGCTTGAACAAATCCAAAGCCTGACGCGCATACGCAAGCGGAAGGCTGTCAAGAGGCAGGTCGCGGTCGTTTACCAGACGTAACATATCCCGGCTGTTGCGAGACAATATCTCACGGTTCCGCCGGAAATTCAACAATTCGGCCAATGCCTGCAACGCGTTTGCCTCAAAATAAACATAACCTCTCGCCCGGCTAGTCATCAGACAATTGACCAAATACCCCAACTCTCCCGCAAGCAACTTCTCGCGTGTAGGAGCTTCATACATACCGCCTGACCCCCGCATATAAACATAATACAACCATTGCGCCGTATCTTTCCGGATAGCATCCACATCTATAGCATCTATAGCCTGCAAAGATGCCTCTTGCTGCTGAAGGTAATAAAAGTAAATACCTGAAACAATATAAAACTCGGATATGGCATAGTTCAGGCGAAGCCTGGTATGTGCGTCGGTAATCTGCTTCTCGTCTTCACGGATGCGCTTCATCCTGCGAAGTGCACTGCTCCGGTAATCATAAAACTCTTTATTCATAGCCGTGCGCTGGCAAATCTTCATCATTCCCACATCAGCTATCAGGAACTCGATTTCATTATCACCTTCTCCAAGCGCCTGACGGTACAGCCGGGAAGCATGTTCGAAATCCATCCGCATAAAAGCACAGAAAGCCTCACTATTCAATGCCTCGGCACGCAGGTCAGAGTTGCCAGCCGCCAGCCGAAACGCTTCCCGTGCAGCCTGCGCCGATGCATCCAGGTCGCGGTAACGCATGGCATAAGCCGTCCGGTTCAGCGAATCCGCCCGCAAATAAGCATCCGTTCGTCCCGTGTGCCTGCCACATGCCAGGCATACCCCTAAAAACACCATCCATAACCAAACCGCACCGTGTAATGTCCGCATAATCCCTCCCTGCATGACAATGAAAAAAGAGGTCATACCATCAGGTACATAAAAACCAAATGGTACAACCTCTTAGCTCCAGTCGAAAGAATTGTTATTTTTTAGATTCCTCTAAAGATACTTTTCTAAATTCTTTCAATGCCTTTTCCAATTCCAACGAAGCTTTGCGAGCACGCGTACCTGCAGCCTTATTTCCTTTTGAAGCCTGCAATTCGGCATCTGCAATCAAAACTTCATTCAATTCTTTGATTTTTGCAATTAATTCGTTCATAGCTTTTTCTATTTTGACCTTAAACATTTTCAAAGTAAATATAAATAACCCAATGTATAGCAGTTCGCTCCTTCTTTTTTACATTATTTAGTATTTCCGGTTCCATTCTATTGCAACCAAGTTGCAAAAACACAAATTGAATACAAAATCCGGACTTTCAAGTATTGGCTAACCTGAAGATTACGTTTACCTTTGCAGCAACATAAAATAACAAGAATCATGTCACATCAACACGTACACGAACACAACCATACGCTGACATCGCTCAACTCGATATTCATCGTATGCATCGTCATCAATCTGCTCTTTGTCGTCATCGAAGCCGGTGCAGGCTTCATCTTCAATTCACTGGGACTGCTGTCCGATGCCGGACACAACCTGAGCGATGTGTTCAGCCTGCTGCTGTCACTTTTCGCTTTCCGCATGTCAAAACACCGCAGCACCGAACATTTTACTTATGGGTACAAAAAAAGTACGGTGCTAGTATCACTGCTCAACGCCATCATCCTGCTGATTGCCGTAGGCGCCATTATTATCGAAAGCATTTACAAGCTGAAAACTCCCGAACACGTATCAGGCGCAGCTGTATCATGGACGGCAGGCATCGGCATCATTGTAAACGGCGTAACAGCTTGGCTCCTGATGAAAAACCAGAAGCACGACCTAAATGTGCGGGGAGCTTTCCTTCACATGGCAATGGACACCTTGGTTTCAGTAGGCGTGGTCATATCCGGCATCATCATCATGTTGACCGGATTTGTACTCATTGATACCTTCATCAGTTTAGCCATCGCCCTCTTGATACTGGTTTCTACCTGGAAATTATTGAAAGAAAGTCTTTTCCTTTCCTTAGACGCCGTACCCGAAAGCATTGACCTGCAAGAAGTGAGGAAACACATCGCCGAAGTACCTGGCGTGGAAAGCTTCCACCATTTCCACGTATGGGCGATGAGCACTACCGAAAATGCTGCCACCATCCACATCGTGTTAAAAGACCTGACCCAAATGGAAACCGTAAAACATGCTGTAAAAGAAGAACTGTGCGAACATGGCATTCAGCACAGCACCGTAGAATGCGAATCTCCCGGAAGCCATTGCAACGATTCGTGCTGCTGCCGGTAAACATACATTATGACTGATGATAATTCTCTTAGGGATTATCCACTATTTATAATAAATAGTACTGATCCGTATTGTAGGGGCGTATCGCATACGCCCTGAAAACATCCACGTGGATTAGTTGGCGCATTCGGGCGTATGCAATACGCCCCTACATGGGATGTTTGCGGATATTCAAATAAATTTAACGAAGCATTATGATTAGTTTATATAATGCGAATCAGGAGTTAAACGTAGTTATGCTTCACAGGAGTTATCACTTCGTTCAGGAGTTAAAGGCCAATAGCCTTGCTTCTGAAACCGGCGCAAAAAGGTAGTGGCATCTGACTCCTAGCCCGCCAAGTGGGCGATAACTTCCTATAACTCCCTTTTAACTCCTAATTGGCATTTATATAATGAAAATTCACCACAGAGTATTACAGGTAAATCTCATTTTGCAGTGAAAGTTTCCGTATCCTCTGTGGTAAAATGATGTAGGATTATAATTCTTCTATTTCTCCATGTGTAAGCCCCGTACATTGGATTATGTCTTTTACGGAAAGTCCCATTTCTTTCATTCTTTTAGCAACTTCTTTTGCTTTCATTTTCTCTCCTTCAGCTCTTCCTTTAGCTTTTCCTTCTTTGAATCCTTCTGTATGTCCTTCGTCCCAGCCTGTCTTAATAACACTGCGTTGGTAGCGCAGGGCTTCCATATCCCGGTAATAGGCACGCTTTTCTGCATCGGGTAGCGTGTCGATACGAAGCCGTTCTCTTGCTTCCGGGAGTCCTTTTGCAGTAGCTTCTTTATCTATTTCTCCGGTTTTGAGAAATTTAATCCATTCATCAAGAGGAGTCTTTGCTACTTTATCGAAATCATTTACGCGCAACACATAATATTCAGGAAAGATATCTTTTGCATCTTTGCCTGTAAAAATTTCTTGCTGCCGGGCGGATAATTTTAGAAAGTTGTCTGAATCGTGTAAACCACGGAAGATTATTTCCCCATGATATGCATAGTCCTTGCTTTTAATCATGCTGAAATAAACAATATTGATGGAATAGATTTTGCATATCTTGTTATAATCTATTTCCTCATCAGTGTATCGCGATAGGATGTCAGAAGCCCCATAAAGCATTTGGTGATAATAATATAGTTCGCGATAGTTTTGGATTTTAATGACAAGCAGCCTCCCTTTGCTGTCTTCTACCAAGATATCGGCGCGGTTGAATTTGTCCGTTTCATCTATTTGGTTTGATTCACTTTCCAAAAAGCGGGAGATGCGCAAATCTTCTTCCAATAAAGTTGACAAGAATCCTTCAAGCACGACATAATTGCTTTTGTCGCGCAATAACCTTTTCATCGCCCAGTCGAAACGTATAAAATTATCTTTCATATTCAGATGTTTATGGCTTGATGCAAAGATAGGGATTAATTTTATTTAGGACAAGAACAGTTTGGATTTTCTGCTTGGGAGAGACCGCATGAAAAATAAAAAAACCTTGTATTGCCCTATCGTCCTCCCGACGACAGGTTGCAATGCAAGGTTTTGACTTATTAGAAATATTAAAAATGAATGTCCATTTAGTATCCGGCGTTCTGTTCCCAGTTGGTGTTGGCATTAAGCACATCAAGACTCAACGGCCATAAGCGGTATCTTGGATCATTGGCGCTCGGATTAAAGTCGTTTTTGAACCCCCAGTCGCGTTCGAAATCACCAAAGCGGATTAGGTCATTACGGCGCCAGTGTTCATCCAGAAATTCGCGACCACGTTCGTCCAGGATGTCTTGCAGGCTGGGGTCACCAACGATTTGAGGAGCATTGACATACGCACGGATTTGATTAAACAAGCTCATCGGTGTATCACCGTTGGTCGCTGTCCCGCCACGTACGATGGCTTCGCATTTCATCAGCAGCACATCCGCATAACGGAATACAGGTACGTCGTTGCTTTGGTTACGGCTATAGGTGTTATAATCTGTAGCATTCGGGAAGAACTTGATGGAGCGATATCCTTGTGTCCATCCGGTCATGTCGTTACCCACATTGAGATCTCCATCCGGGACGATAGGAGGATCAGCTGTTGGGTCAGACTTTAAGGTAATGGATTTGGTGAAAGTCACATCCACTCCTCCATATGTATTGCGAACATCAGTCGGTTCGCCGGTAGCATTGTTGTATTGGTAAACATCAAAAGTTTCCATATCAATGTTCTCACCTACATTACCGGCTATGACATCGTTGCGGCGGTCACCTGGAAGGTTGAATAGTTCTACAAATTCCGGTGTCAACGTCATATTACCTCCTAATGAATTAGTAAGAGGAATGCTATAGAATCCGTTTTCACTTTGTCCACGGCGCCATGTGCGGAAACGGGCGTATGTCATTCCTTGTGCTGTAGAGGCATCGAACGGCATCACATAAATGAAATCTTTTATCTGATAGCCGTTATTATACATAAACTTGGTTTTGTAGTCATCGCTTAAATCAAAGTATCCGGAAGCGATGATACGGTCGCAGGCAGCAATACAATCGTTTAACTTTTCATTAGTGGCGTTTGGATCCCAGCTTGAACTGGTTACGTCCTGTGTATAAACATTCCAGTTGATATATAATTTGGCAAGTAATGCATCTACCATCCAGCGAGTCGGTTTACCGTAGGTAGAAGCATCGACGTTTTCATAACAATTGTCACGTACGGCAAGCAGTTCCGATTCAATCCAACGGGCTACATCAGCACGCGGAGAACGGTCTATGCGTTCATCATCTGCCAGCAGATGGTCGAGAATAGGCGTGTCTCCCCAGTGCTCCATCATCATAAATGTGTAAAAAGCACGAGCTGCACGTACAGGAGCTACTTCAGGGACATCCTCGCCTCCCAAATCAAAAATGACCCGGTTGCAATTGGTGATACCCGTCTGCAAATCGCTGTACACATTCAATTGGTTTGCCGAATTAGTCGGGTCAATCATATGTAACGAGAAGTTTGCCATGTCACGACCGTTCAAGTAGTCACTATCGAAACTGACCGCGGTGTATTCATCCGAATTACAGGATACGCCTTCATCATAACGGCGTCCGATAGCTGCACGAAATGCATAGAAAGCATTGTTCATAGTGGCTTCTATGGCAATCTCCGAGTCAGGCAGTTCTGTATATTGGGATTTGATGTCTACGTCAAGGTCGGTACACCCAACGCTTGTCAGTGCCAATAAGGCACCCGAAAAAAATATATGTCTTGTTTTCATAAAAGTCTTTTTTTGTTAATTTAGAAATTTACGTTTATTCCTACAAGGAACGTGCGGGTACGCGGATAGTTGGTATTTCTCCAGTCCATGCCGGGAGTCAATCCGCCAAGGTTTACTTCTGGGTCGACACCGCTATAACCGGTGATAGTAAAGACATTGTTGCACGTAGCATACAGACGCAGGTTGTTCACCCAGTTGCCAATCTTGCCGAAGTTGTAACCCAGTGTCAATGTAGACAAACGAAGGTACGAACCGTTTTCCAAATAACGATCAGAAGGAGCTTGTGCCCGTGAATCATGTGGATTTTGTTCGGTTGCGACTTCTGCCAGTACATTTTTCCCAGCAGCCACCAGACCCACTTGGCTGTAATAGCAACGGGTAGAATTGAAAATCTTGTTCCCTGCTACCCCCTGGAAGAATGCGGTCAGTGTCCAGTTTTTCCATGTCAAGTCATTGTTCCATCCGTAGGTGATTTTAGGTTGTGCCGAACCAGCCATACGACGATCGCTATCATCAGGTGCATCTGTTACACCTACCAGATTTCCGTTTTCGTCATAGTCATTAAATATAGAACCACCGTTTTCATCATATCCTGCCCATTCCCACAAGTAGAATTGTCCGATAGGTGCACCCTCCATGATGCGTTGTACATTGGTGCTGGAATAACCACCTACGTCCGGATTCGCTTGGTCAATGTAGTTCACCGAGTAGGTTTCGTTAGAAAGCTTTTCTACTACGTTCTTGTTGTGCGAAAGGTTGAGGGTAGTACTCCATGTAAAGTCTTTAGTTTGTACCGGTACTGCATTCAAGGTTATTTCAATACCTTTGTTGCTGATATCGCCTACATTGGCAGTCATTACACCGTATGAATAGCGGTTAGTAGAAACCGGATAGTCGTAAATCAAGTCACTGGTTTTCTTGCTGTAGTACTCGATGGTACCGGTCAGGCGGTTGTTGAAAAAACCAAAGTCCAGACCTACATTAAACATACCGGTGCTTTCCCATTTCAAATCTGGGTTCGAGTTACGGGTTGCCCCTAAGATGCGGTAATCGGATTCAGTACCGTTGGCATCTACATAAGTAAACCATCCGGTGTGTCCGTATACCTGACGGGCATAGAAGGCATCGAAACCTAATGAGTTACCGCTCACACCATAACCGATACGGAATTTCAAGTCATCGAATATGTCTTGGTCTTTCATGAAGTCTTCTTCTATGATGCGCCATGCGGCAGATACCGAAGGAAACGTACCCCAACGATTGTTAACACCGAAAGCCGAAGAACCGTCTCGGCGTACAGTAGCTTGCAGCAAGTATTTGCTTTTATAACTGTAGTTGGCACGTCCGTAGAATGAAATCATACGCAGGGTGGCAAGATTGTTGCTGATAACATCGTTGATGTCAATGTTGTTTGCCATACCCATGTTGTAATAACCCAGGTCATCACTGTAGAAGTTATATACTCTCAGTCCGAAACCATCGTTGTTGTCAGACTGTTCCCATGAGTATCCTAACATTACGCCCACCTTGTGTGCGTCGTTGAATGTATGGTTCCAGTTCAGATAAGTTTCCATCTGTTTGCGGATGTTTTCTACCGTGCTACGGTCTGCTTGTCCGTTTCGGGCTGCTACGCTGGGCAATTGAGTCTTGCTGCTGTTGTAATTGCTGTAGATATACTGTTGGTTTTGATAAGAGAGATTTAAATTCCAGTCCAGACCGTCTATGATATGGAAAGTGGCTTTGGCCACACCTTGCAGCAATTTTTCTTTAGTATCGTAACGGTCTTCATTGACCATCGACATCGGGTTGTAGTTTTGTGAAATGGATGTATTACTGTACCAAGAGTCATCGGCATTCTTAACAGGAACCAATGGGCTGTAATAATACATGGCATCCAGAACACTTTGTCCTTGTGAGCCGGTAGGACCGGTAGAACTGTTACGGATGCTGGCATTCAGACTCAGCGAGATGTCCAACCGGTTGTTGAATGCTTTGGTTTGCAGGAAAGAACGTGCGGTCAGGCGGTCCATGTTAGTACCTCTTACTACGCCTTGGCGTTCGAGAAAGTTGAGAGAAGCATTATAACTGGTTTTTTCATTACCCCCGTTGATAGACACATTATGGTTGTGGCTGAATCCGGTACGAAGCACTTCATCTTGCCAGTTGGTATTGGCTGGGTTACTTGCATCATAATAAGCCGAAATATCTATGTCGTTTGCATTGGCATATGTCAGCAGTTCGTTGGCATCCATCATATCTACGGTTTTCATCGTCTTGTCCCATGCTACATATCCGCTGTAACTTACGTTGGTACGTCCATCCTTATTGCCTTTCTTGGTGGTGACGATGATTACGCCGTTGGCAGCTTTCGAACCATAGATGGCGGTAGCCGAAGCGTCACGCAAGACATCGATGCTTTCAATGTCTTCTGGAGCTACCAATGAAAGGCTTACACCGGGCACACCGTCTATAACGTAATAAGGTTCCATTGCCTCGCCTGTACGAAGTGTAGAGGCGCCACGCAAAGAGATAGAAGCCGAACCGTTCGGGTCGCTGGTGTTGGCGATAGTCAGACCGGGTACTTTTCCTTGCAGCAATTGTGCCGGAGTGGTGTAGACACCCACATTCAGGTCTTCAGCCTTTACGGTTGTGATGGAGCTGGTCACATCTTTGCGTTCCATTGAACCGTAACCGATGACTACCACTTCGTCCAGCAACTGGCTGTCTTCGTTCATCGTAACATTGATGACGTTTGATTCTACTTTCACTTCTTGTGTCTGATATCCGATGTAAGAGAATACCAGTGTCTTTCCTTTTTCTACTTTAACTGAATATTTACCATCAATGTCGGTAACATTGCCATTTGTAGTACCTTTTTCTACTACACTTACCCCAATCAGCGGCATACCGGATTTATCGGTAACTGTTCCGGTTACTGCACTTTGGGCAAATGCATACGTACTTACCAATAAGAAAACAGCCAAGGAGAAGAGTTTCCTCAGCACATGTTTGTTTGTAATAAGTTTGCTTTGCATAAGTTGTTTGTTTATTAGGGTTTAAATTCGTTGCAAAAGTAAAATAGCGGTTTTGCAGGGGTGTTTCACCGATATTTCATTTGTGCGTTAAACTTGTTACAAACTTGTTAAACCGGGAGGATGGAAAGGTGTTGAATTAATCCAAGAATAATGTTATGGGCATCATAATCAAATTCCAAAAGCCATTAAAATAATTGGTATTTCTGATTGGATTGGATTATATTATCAATCCAGGCATCATCCTTTTATGGTTTCCATATCAAAACCGTACGTTCTCCAATTGAAAACCGTACGTTCTCGATATGGAAACCGTACGGTTTTGATATGGAGAACATAAAAAGAAGACAGCTTGAAACAGATACTGAACCTTTCAATCATACATTGACCCGTATCTGCCAAGCAAACTTATCGGAGAAATTAAGAAGCTGTTTTGAATTTCTCCAAAAAGTTTTTCTTGGCTTGATGTATCTGTTTTCGTGTGTGCTTTGGGTGATTTTTTGGTCCTTTTCGCTCCTGTTCTTCGTCAGATAGCCCGCTATCTTCCTCATCACAGAAGCGAAAATGCCTCAAAAACTCATCCCAAATCATCGCACGATAAAT
>NZ_NFJA01000054.1:0-25873 GCF_002159615.1 Bacteroides sp. An279 | reverse complement strand
CTGGAAGTTAGATGCCAATACCTTTTTGCGCCGGTTTCAGAAGTAAGACTATTGGCCTGTAACTCCTGAACGAAGTGATAACTCCTGTGAAACATAACTACGTTTAACTCCTGATTCGCATTTTTCATTTAAAAGGCAATATGGAAAACTTGAACAAGAAAGAAGGTTTCAGCCCTCGCGGTTTTCTGAAGACGGCGGCTGCCGTGGGCGCAGCTCTGGCTGTCTCCCCGGCATTGGGCAAAGTACAGGCTGCCACCCACGTGGCTGCCGGAAGCAAGGGAGCATTTGCCGGAGATGCCAAAGCCGCAACGATTACCGCTCACCGCACGCTCGGCACAGGCAAGGCGGCTTTCGAGGTGTCGGCATTGGGATTCGGTGTGATGGGCATGACCTACAACCGCAGTTATCATCCCGACAAAAAGCAGTGCATCCGCCTGCTGCACGAGGCGATGGACCGTGGCGTGACACTGTTTGACACCGCTATCATCTACGGTCCGCTGAACAATGAAGAACTGGCAGGCAAAGCATTGGGAGAGTTTCGAGGTAAGGTGAACGTGACGACCAAGTTCGGTCATGAAGTTATCGACGGGAAAGCCACCGGACGACAGGACAGCCGCCCCGCCACTATCCGCCGCTATTGCGAGGAATCGTTGAAACGCCTGCGCACCGATGTCATTCCGATGTTCTACCAACATCGCTTCGACCGCAACACGCCGGTGGAGGACGTAGCGGGGACTATCGCCGATTTGATAAAGGAAGGCAAGGTCTTGCATTGGGGCATGTGCGAGGTCAGCGCAGAGACTATCCGCAAGGCGCACGCCGTCTGTCCGCTGACCGCCATCCAGAGCGAATACCACCTGATGCACCGTGAGGTAGAGAAGAACGGTGTATTGGATGTATGCCGTGAGCTGGGTATCGGTTTCGTGCCTTACAGTCCGATGAACCGGGGCTTCCTCGGCGGCGACTTAAATGAATATACCGAGTTCGACCCGCACAACGACAACCGCACCACGCTGCCCCACTTTACACCGGAAGCCATGCGTACCAATTATCGCATCGTGAATGTGCTGCAACGCTTCGGACGCGAACGGGGCATGACCGCCGCCCAGCTTGCCCTTGGCTGGCTTTTGCAGAAAGAACCGTGGATAGTACCCATTCCCGGCACCACGAAGCTCTCGCACCTCGAAGAAAACCTGCGCACACTGGACTTCACCCTCTCTGCCGAAGAGTGGAAACAGCTGGAGGATGCCGTAGCCGCCATTCCCGTAACGGGCGACCGCTACAATGCCGAACAACAGAAACAAGTGGGATTCTGAAATTAAAAATCCCTTGCCTGCCGTTCCGCTTGCAGGGGATCTTCAGAACTTCTTATACCATGCGGCGGAATGGATTGGTGTATTTTAATGAAACATAACTATTCACCACAGAGTACCACAAAGGAAAAATTTAAAAGACTCTGTGTGCCCCTGTGTCCTCCTTCGTCTGGTGTAAGATTAATAATCTTACAGCGGATGAGCCTATATGCGTTTGCCGACGCACCTATATCCGCAGACTTCCGCAACCGGCTGCGTCTTGCAATGATATTATCTGGAAGGGCGGCAGTCAGTAAGAAACTGCTTTGAATTTATCGTGTGATGATTGGGGATGATTTTTCAACCGCAAAATTTTGCGTCTCTATTATGAGGAAAATAGTGAGTTTTCTGACGAAGAACAGAAGGATCCCCCAATCGCCCAAAGCACACACGAAAACGGATACATCAAGACGAGAATAACTTTTTGGAGAAATTCAAAACAAGAAAATGCACATTTTAATGCCGCTTAAAGTATAAATCTGATTAGAATTGCCGTGCGATGTCCTGCATATCATTAATAAGCTTGCACGTATGATACCCATCGGCTACAGCATGACTGACGAAGACAGAAATCGGTATCTTCACACGTCCATTCGCCTCGAAATATTTCCCGAATTTAATGAGCGGAAAAAGAAACGCACTTTCCGTATAAGTATCTTGTGCAAAGGCTGTAAAACTCAGCCACGGCAGGCATGAGATGGGACAAAAATTAGCTGGTTGTTCAGGACGTGCTTTAATGACTCCTGTCACATTGCGGTATTTTTCCATATCTTCTACAACGGTGTGGTAGAACGTATCGAAATCATCATAATATTCGCTCCAGATATCTGTAAATGTCCTGGTTTCCGGGTGAAACAAGGTGTAACATGGAACAACCTCTTCCCAATACCCCAACTCTCCATTTACGTTGAAACTCATACGAAATTCTTTGTTCTGATTGACAGCTTTCATAATGACATAAAGCATCGTAGGAAAGAACCTGATTCCTCTTCTTTTCTGTTCGCTTACAAGGTGGGTAATGTCAATGTTGGCATTGAGGTTGTATTTACATTTGATTTGGGAATAGTAGTAATCAAAGTAAATAGTTCGTTCCCACGTAGATTTGTCTATGATATGAAATGATGCGCTCATATTATTTTTGCTTACGAAGATAGCAAAAATCGGAAAGCAGAGCAAGGAAAAACAGTGATTTCCCTGCTTTGACCCTCACAACAAAACACTTTGAGCCGAAGGGCAAAAACGATGTTACACATTCGCACTATCTTTGTAGAAAACAATGACACCCAGCCTGTGGATACGTTCGTCACAGACTGACAATTGCCATACTATGCTAACAGAGTGGCTGAAAGAGATTAATAATGGCTCAACAGATAATAATCATTTGAAATAAAAACATTACGTTATGAACAAGATTTTATTATCCATCGCGGCAGTACTTGCCATCTGCTTTACCGCCTGCGCCCAAAAGAAAGACAAACCTAATGTAAGCAACACATCATCCAAGACGTTGGTCGCTTATTTTTCAGCAACCGGAACCACTGCCCAAGTCGCTCGTAACATTGCAGACATTACCGGAGGAGAACTGTTCGAAATTGCACCTCAGAGCCCTTATACTGAGGCTGACCTCGACTGGAACAACCGCCAGTCACGTAGTTCAGTAGAGATGGACGATGCCCAATCCCGTCCGACACTTAAAGCAACGAAAACGGACATTGCCGGATATGATGTCGTTTTTATCGGCTATCCTATCTGGTGGAACCTTGCTCCAAGAATCATCAACACATTCATTGAAAGTCATGACCTGAAAGGCAAAACCCTTATTCCGTTCGCCACTTCCGGTGGAAGCAGTATCAGTAACAGTGTTTCCGAATTGAAAAAATCCTATCCAAGCCTGAACTGGAAAGAAGGAAAGTTACTGAACGGAATGAGCAACGATGCCATACAAAATTGGATAACCAACCTTAACAATCAATAAAGACCGGCAATAACGCTTGAAACGATACTGTTTCTTCACATTCTTCCCTCATCAGAGTAACTATAATAAGAACCGTCTGTCACAATCAAGTGGTCAAGCAAACGTATGTTCATCAGCGCAGAAGCTTGCTTTACCGATTGAGTCAGACGGTCATCGTCAGGACTAGGAGAAATATTGCCGGAAGGATGATTGTGACAAAGCACCAGTGATACCGCACGTTTCAATAAAGCCTCCCGCAAAATACAACGCACATCTACCTGAGTGGAAGCCAGTCCACCCTGACTGATACGGACACGATCTATAATTTTCGAAGACTGGTTAAGCAGCAATATCCAACATTCCTCAATTGGCAAGTCACACATCAACGGGTAAAAAAGCTCATAAATATCACGGGACGTACGAATTTGCTTCCGCTCTTTAGGCTCCTCTTCCATGCGTCGCTTTCCCAATTCTGAAGCAGCAAGAATCGTCACGGCTTTTGCCAGGCCAATACCTTTAAAATGGCATAAATCCTCAATATTAGCTCTCCCTAATTCACTCAGGCTGTTGTGATAGCAGTCAAGCACTTTCCGCATCAGTCCCACAGCCGAATCTTCCTGACTGCCAGAGCCTATCAGAATAGCAAGCAGCTCAGCATTGCTTAATGCTGCTGAACCTTGCTGTATCATCCGTTCACGTGGACGGTCTTCTTCTGCCCACTGATTAATAGTCAATTTGTTTTCCATTATTGGTAAAAATTCTTCTCGAAAGCTGCGAACTCCCCTTGCCGGCATACACAACGTTTCCACCATGCACAAAGGAATCCCAAACCATATCCTGTTAATTGGATAAACGCAGCAACAACAGAAAGTATACCAATCCGGACACTTTTATTTTGCACCGAAGCATCAATAAAAATAATCAAAGAAAATACCAGCAACAATGACAAGCTCCAAATACAGAACGGAGCAACCAGCAGAAGAGCAATCACCCCCAAAACAAATACAGCCGGTAACCCGTGTACCAACTTCAGCGATTCTGGATACTTCTTATAAAGATTAATACGTGCAATCCCCGAATTGTATACTTGCTTGAAAAATTTATGCCAGTCCGTACGGCGCTTATGCCACACCCAGGCTTCAGGAAAAAGCCGGCAATGATAGCCATTTTGGAAAATCCGGATGCTGAAGTCAATATCTTCACCAAAACGCATCTTCGAAAATCCTCCCAATGCCTGATAAACCTCTCTCCGTACTCCCATATTAAAACTACGGGGATAGAACTTATCCATTTTCCTCGTACCTCCCCGAATACCTCCAGTTGTAAAAAAAGAAGTCATGGCATAATTAATAGCCTTTTGGATGGAAGAAAACGAATCATTCGCACGGTCCGGTCCCCCAAAAGCATCAGCAGGGTTTCTTTGCAGTTCAGCCTCTATCGCATCAAGATAACCTGGAGGCAACACACAATCAGAGTCCAATATAATCAGGTATTCGCCATGACTGCGCTCCGCTCCATAATTCCGCGTTTGTCCAGGACCTGAATTAGATTTTACAAAATAATGTATATTTAATAATTCTGCATACCTGTCTACCACAGACTCACAGGAATTTGAAGACCCGTCTTCTACCACGAGCACTTCAAATTCCGTATAATGCTGTTTTGTCAAACTATCTAACAATTCATCCACTTCATCCGGACGATTGTAGACAGGAATAATCAACGAATATTTCATCCTTTTTTCAGTTTAGCACGTACTACTTCAAATACAGCCGGCAACAAAGAAATAAAGATAATAGCCACAAGCAGCAATTTCAAGTTTTCTTGTACAAAAGGAAGATCTCCAAAGAAATGTCCCGCATAGGCAAACAAGGCAACCCACAAAGCGGCACCAATCAGGTTATAACACATAAAATAATAATAATGCATCTTACCCATACCAGCTACAAACGGAGCAAAAGTGCGGACAATAGGGACAAAACGGGCTATAATAATGGTCTTGCCTCCATACTTCTTAAAAAAATCATGGGTCTTATTCAAATAACTTTGCTTGAATATTTTCGAATTAGGATTACTAAATAACTTCTGCCCTAGAAAATGCCCAATCATATAATTGCACGAATCCCCCAATACTGCTGCCAGAAAAACGACAAGTACCAATGTATGTATTTCCAACGGCATATCCGGTAAAGCGGTAATGGCACCTGCAACAAACAACAGAGAATCGCCAGGCAAAAATGGAGTAACTACCAAACCTGTTTCACAAAAAATGACAAGAAACAAAATAGCATATGTCCAAGTATGATAATTCTGCACAATATCAATCATATACCTGTCGATATGCAAAACAAAATCAATAATAAAATCCATTATACGTAATTAATTAAACAAACTTATAAATCAAAAACAAAAGGACACTGCACAGAAACAAGCATATCGCATGAGCCTCCTGCAGTGTCCTTAACGTTGAAATCTTTAATCTATATATTTAAATACTAAGGCTTGAGACCTTCCATTGCCTGTTTGGCTGTAGGATTCTCCGGATCTATCGCAAGAATCTTTTCCCAATAAACCTTAGATTGTTCATATTCCTCTTTCAAGAAATAATAATACCCCAAGTAACTTTCACATTCGATAAGCACATTCTTTGATGCTTTCGGATTCTGCTCCAAAATAGCAAGTGCCTTTTCGTAATAAGGTTTTGCCAATCCCATTGTAGTTTCAGGATCAAGCATAGCATTTGTACGCGCACGCCAAAAATTACCCAAATAATTATCAGGCACCCGCTCAGCAACCTGGGCAAAAATAGTATCAGCTTCCATCAAATACGCTTTACGCTGGATAGTATCTACAGCGGCTACAGACTGATTGGTTGTAGAATCACCCGGAGTCGGCGTCATCGCACCCGCAGCCATATAATACAAACGGCCAAACATGAACAAGTCTGTCACTTCAGCCTTATCCTTCATACCGTCTAAATACAACTGATAAAAACGGATGGCCTCCGGATAGTTTTGCGCTTTCTGTTGTGCTTCTGAAGCTTCTTTAGCTATTTCAGGATGTTCACTCTTTTCATCTGCTTTCATGGCCTTATCAAATTCGACCATAGCCTTATCTACTTCATTATTGGCTGCGTACAGACGTCCCCGATACAAATAATCCATATATACATAATCCGGATTGTTCGGGTCAGCAAAGAATACATCTGAAGCCTGAATACCCTCTGTATATGCCTTCGTTTCATACAAGTCATACATTTTCAAGCGCTTCAACAAATGATTGTCTGCTTCCATAGCCAAACCTTTATTGACCATGTCTAATGACTGTGCATAATCTTTATTTAAATAAAGCAACATCGAATAGCGTGAATAATCCTGCACATCCGGATTTCCTTTTTGCATATATTCATCAAAGACCTGTTTAGCTTTACCATAACTACCCATCTGATAATAAGCATTTGCCAATTCTCGGTCAACACGAATTTCTGTCGGATGTTTTTCTTTCAGCTTCAGCAACATATTTACTGACAACTGAGGATTTACACCAATATATGCATTTGCATACTTATAATATGCATCATAACAATCCTCGTCAAACAAGATAGCTTGTTCATAATAACCGCAAGCTGTACCCACATCTTTCACAGACAGAGCAATATCTCCCTGCAGAACATAACTCTCTCCATTTTTCGAATCCACTTTTCTTGCACGTTCTGCATATTCTTTCGCTGCATCGATTTTACCATTGTCTAAATATGCTTTACCAATGGCAACCAACAAAGATACATTCTTTTTATTTTTACCTTTCAGAAGTTCATCGAAAGCATCTTCAGCAGCATCTGGATTATCTTTAATCATTGCAGCAATCTTGTCAATCTGCTTTGTCATATCGGGAGTCAAAGGCTCCTGAGCATACAGAGAAGCAGACAACACAAAGCTCAAACAAAATGCACTCAAAACTCTAGTTTTCATAATCATATATTAATTCCTTATTAAAACTCATCTTTCACATTCACTAAACGAACAGGCTGCGTTGCCGGCACAATACCCGACTTCAGGATAATTCTTTGTCCTTTGTCACTTGTAAGGAAAGTCATCAAACCGGTTGGCAAAGCACTACGTGGATCGTTTATTAAAATAAAGACATCATGAACCAATGGATATTCTCTCAAAGCAAGATAAGCCTGATAGGGCTTATAACTGTTTCCTACCGTCGCATGTCCTGAATTGCTGACAGACATCACCTTTACACTTTCATTAAACGTAAGGTGAGTAGAATCTGCTGCATTACCTACCCAGTTAGCTCCGATAACTCCCAACGCATTAGGAGTCTTAGATACATACTCGATAACTTCCTCATTCGATTTCAATGCTGTCAAATTTGAAGCCAACGGCTCGCCTTTACAGATTGAATCAATAGCATAATGTATAGTTCCCGAATTAGGATTATCAAACACTACATTCAAATCACCTAAACGAGAGGTCGGATATAACTCTTTCCACGATTTTACTTTACCAGTCAAAATTTGACGGAACTGCCCTACTGTTATCAACGAATCTTCATTCTCCAGATTCGTAATCAGAGCAATGCCACTCACTGCCATTCGAATGGACTCTGGAAAGAATTTGCGCGTATGAAAAGAAGCCAGTTCTTTATCACTCAAGCGCCGGTTTGCAATCGCCAGCCGCACACTATCTTGCAAAAGCAAATTAATGGCTTCCACCTCACTACAATAAATAGGAGTTACTTCAGCCTCTGGAGTCAATGCCAGATACACTTGCAATTCTTCTTCCATAATCGGCCGCAGCGATTCATCTACTGCAATCTTTATGGAACCCGAATACAAAGTCTGACCATCGCCCGCCTGCTTCTGACTACAAGAAACCAACGCCAAAAGTAAACAAACACAACCTAAAAGACTTCCTTTCATACACGCTTCCTTAAAATATTACTGCAATCTAAATACAATCGGACAAGTGTAATATACCGGTACATTACGTCCATTCTGCTTACCCGGAATCCACTTCGGCAAAGATTGTACTACACGTACAGCTTCTTTGTCACAATAGGGATCCAAAGAACGCAAAACCTGCACATCTTCCACATTACCTTCTGCTGTCACGACAAATCGCAAAATAACACGTCCCTGAATACCGTTTTCCTGAGCAATAGCCGGATAACGCAGATTCTTCGAAATGTATTTCATCAATTCAGCCGGACCACCTGGGAACTGCGGCATCTGTTCTACCATCGTGTAAGGTTCTTCTTTCTCTTCAGGAGCTTGTGTAATCACTTCTTGCAAATCAGCGATATCAGCACCTTCCAATTCGTTGTTACCCTTCACATCGGCAATAGAAATCTGCACCTTTGATTCGGTCAACTCGTCCTGACTCTTCAATTCATCTTCGTCTGCTACTTCTTCATCTTTCTTAATGACCGGAGCAGTAAATTTGATGGTACTCTTCAACTGAGGAGGAGGAGCGATCTGTTCTACCGGTTTTACCAACTCTTCTTGCTTAACTTCAGGTTCTTCCAATTGTGAAAGCTGTGTTACTTCCAACATTTCCTCTTCCTTTTCCGGAATAGCCATCTGTATCAGTCGAGGAAGGTAGAAACCTACAGCAGCAACGACAATTACAATAATGATAGCAGCCAACTGACGTCTACCAAAATCACGGCGCATTTTATACGCACCGTAAGCTTTATTTTTATCTTTGAAAATGAGCTCACACCATTCCAAAGAAATCAAATCTATTTTTGCCATATTCTTTTCTTTTTAAGGTGTTACACATTTCAACTAGCTGCTGCATCTCTGGTCAGCTGACCCTTGGAATTATAATTGTCGATCAGGAACTGATCTCCTTCCGTAATGTCAACAATCACATATTTACCGATACTGCAAATCTGCATTTCATCCAACGCGTCAATCAGGTTCTTGTAAGTAGATTTATCGGTTGCCTTAATAATCACAGTCGGTGTATTTTTGGCAGCCTTTACTTCCGATACCTGCTTTTTGTACTCGTCTTCCGTAATTTCCAGATTAGCCTTCTTCTGCTTCAACTCTTCTACTTTCTTCACGGCTTCGTAGTTCTTGCGGAGCAATACTTTACGGATACCATTGGCAGTATAATCGGTTTCTTTCAAAGAAGTATAATCCTCGTAATTAGGTTCGCCTTCATAATAATAGAGCTTATTATCTGCATCCAACAGCATTGTAAGAGCTTGCGAAGCCTTTACTTTATTCTGCTGGTCTTCAGTAATATTCTCATCATTGGTCGGCATACTAATTTCCATCGTCTGAGGTTTGCTCAACGAGGTACAGAGCATAAAGAAAGTAATCAAAAGCATGTTCATATCCACCATCGGCGTGAAGTCGACGCGAACAGCCATTTTTTTCTGCTTTGATCCTTTACCTTTTTTGCCTCCACCATTATCTTGTATTTCAGCCATATTTAAAATTCTCCTTTTTTATTCGTCAGACACTTGTTTCAATGAAGTAATCAGATTGTATCTGTTTTCCTTCAAATCTTGAAGAGAACTCATCACGTTCTTAATGACAGAATAAGGAGTACTTTGGTCGGCCTTGATAGCAATACGCAAGTCGCGGTTTGTTGCACGTGCATTACGTATCCAAGCCTTAAATTGGTTGTCCACACTGTCACAAGGAATTCCGTAATCCTTCAATATCTTGTCCTGCTCTTCGCCTGGAAGTGCGAGGAACTGCTTCATATTCTTCATTGGAACGCCGAACGTTTGGAATACCGAGAACTTTTTCACTTCTTCCGGAGTGAAACTCAGACCATATTCTTTTCCTACGGCTTCCAATGTAGCTGCCATATCCTGCTGTTTGTCAAGACTCATAAAAATCTTGCCACTCGGTTCGACAAGAATCTGCAGAATGTTCGTTTCCGGAATCTTGATTTCGGAAACCGAACCCGGAGTAACGACCTGTACCGGCTCTTTCTTAATGAAGTTACCTGTCAACATAAAGAAAGTAAGCAGCAACACGGTCACGTCACTCATGGCAGTCATGTCGATAAACATGGACTTCTTTTTTATTTGAACTTTACCCATAATTAACTATTTATTAAAAATTAGTTATAACGTTTTCCGTCTTACACAAAAGACCAATAAGTGTCTCTTGTTTATTTATGGGTAGCGTTGAATGTCTGTACGATAGAGAAGCCTACTTCGTCAAGGCTGTAAGTCAGTTTATCAATCTTGTTAGTAAAGTAGTTGTAAGAAATAACTGCCAACGCACCAGTCAAGATACCGAATGCAGTGTTGATCAAGGCTTCAGAAATACCGGTTGACAACGCAACTGAGTCAGTACCACCACCAGCAGACAGAGCGGCAAATGAACGGATCATACCGATAACTGTACCGAGCAATCCCATCAATGTACCCAATGTAGTAATCGTACCGATAATCGGCAAGTTCTGCTGCAACATCGGCATTTCCAATGCAGTAGCTTCTTCCAATGATTTTTGGATAGCCAATACCTTCTGGTCTTTATCCAATTCAGCATTTTGTTCCATCTCACGATAAGTCTGCAAAGTTGCACCTACTACATTTGCTACAGAACCGCGTTGCTTGTCGCACAATGCCTGAGCAGCTTCCATATCATTCTTTGCCAGAGCATCTTTAATCTGAGCAACGAATTTAACCAATTTACCACGGCCAAAAGCAGCACGGATAGTGAAATAACGCTCAACGCTCAATGCCAACACAGTCAACAATAAAGTCTGGATAACCGGTACGACAACACCACCTTTGTAGATAGTACCCAACATGTTACCCGGCAGCGGGTGGTTGTTCGGGTCATTGTTCATGAAGTTAGACGGATCGCCCAACACGAACTTGTAAATACACAATGCAACAATAAAGCATGCGATAATAACTAAACCAGCAGCTTCAATTCCCTTAAATCCTTGTTTTTGTTTTTTAGTAGTTTCCATAAAATTACTCTTTTAATATTAATTAGAAATTTAATTGAATATCGGTCTTCTTACTGGGACAACACACTTGCACCGTCTTCTTAGTTTACGTTAACAAAGATATCAGGCAGGCTTATTGCCCCAAATGTTTTTTACAGCTACAAAGAAAAAAGAAATTCATGACATATCAAAATCAAATGCCATTATTTTGGCTTAAATTTTAAATTTTATTTGAATATCCCCCTCTTTTACTACATTCTCGCTAAAAATCGCCTCATATTTTGCCATAAAATACGACTAAACAACTTTTCAATCTTGAAAATATACCCGTTTTACGCGATTCGAAACATTGGTCAAAATCTCGTAAGGTATCGTATCAAGAGCATTCGACAACACCGTCACGGGCAGGTCATCTCCAAAGACAACCACCTTATCCCCTTCCTTACAGTCTATACCTGTCACATCAATCATACACACATCCATGCAGATATTGCCTATATACGGGGCTTTCTGTCCATTCACCAAACAGTAGGCATTACCGTTCCCCAAATGCCGATTCAATCCATCAGCATATCCTATAGGAACAGTGGCAATGCGTGAGTCACGGTGCAACACTCCCTTCCGGCTATAGCCAATAGTTTCATCTGCTGATACATTATGAATTTGCAAAATTGTAGTTTTCAGCGTACTTACGTTATGCAAGACACGATTGGTATAAGGATCAATCCCATACAATCCTATACCCAACCGTACCATATCAAATTGTGCTCCCGGATAGCGTTCGATACCCGCCGTATTACAAATATGACGTAAAATCTTATGCGTAAATCCGGCCTGCAATTCGGCCGAAGCGGCTTCAAACGTTTCAATCTGCTTTCGTGTAAAAGCATCGAAACGAGAAGAATCACTTCCCACCAGATGTGAAAAGACCGAACGTGGTATTACTGCCGACTGACGATTCAAACGTTCAACCAACGGTTTCATATCGTTATACGGATCGAACCCTAAGCGGTGCATGCCCGTATCAATTTTAATATGGATAGGGAAATTAGACACTCCTTCCCGTTCGGCAGCTTTAATCAGATCTTCCAAAATGCGAAAGCCATAAATATTCGGTTCAAGGCGATAGGCAAACATTGTCTTAAATGCCGTCACTTCAGGATTCATGATTATGATAGGGCAAGTAATGCCTGCCTTCCGCAAATCAGCTCCTTCATCTGCCACAGCCACAGCCAGGTAATCAACCCGGTGTTCTTCCAAAGTCTTTGCCACTTCAAACGGACCAGCCCCGTATGCCGATGCCTTGACCATACACATCAATTTGGTCTCAGGTTTCAGTTTATTGCGGTAATAATTCAAATTATCGACCAAAGCATTCAGGTTTATTTCCAGAATTGTTTCGTGTACTTTCAACTCCAACAAATCCGTCACCTCATCAAAATGAAAAGCTCGTGCCCCCTTCACCAGGACGACATCGCCCCGTAACGAAGCAAGCACACCGGAAGCTATCAGTTCTTTCGTTGTCTGGAAAAATTGTTTATCCTTCACTTCGAAACGAGCCGAAGCAGCCGAAATCTCTTCGCCCACTCCTATTAACCGGTCTACTCCTCTACTATGAACCAAGTCTGCGACTTGGCGATAAAGCAATTTTCCCGGCTGCCCAGTCTCCAGAATGTCCGACAGAATCAATGTACGACGGCGCATTTTACCTTCAGACCGCCTTGCCATAAAATCAAGTGCTATGTCTAACGAAGCAAAATCTGAATTATAACTATCATTTATCAACACACAGCCGTTTTTACCCTCTTTCACTTCCAACCGCATAGCTACCGGTTCCAGACAAGCCATCCGTTCGGCTATTGTCTCAGGCGAGACCATCAGATATAAAGCTACCGCCAGGCAATTCAGTGAATTTTCAATGGAAGCATCATCAATATACGGAATACGGTATTCTTTAAAAAATCCCAAATACCTATATTTCACAGTCGTACCCGTAGCATCTTTTTCTATTTTCTCGACAAAAAGAGGGCGTTCCACATCTTTCATTGACCAGGCAATTTCACGCGCTGCGAACAACGATTTCGCCACACAACTGCTTATCAGTTCATTATCGCCATTATAAATAATTACATCACAATCCTTAAACAAGAGCAATTTCTCCATACATTTCTCCTGCAAAGAAGTAAAATTCTCCTGATGAGCACCACCTATATTAGTCAACACACCGATAGTGGGACGGATAATAGGCTCTAAGGCTTCCATTTCCCCCATTTCAGAAATACCTGCTTCGAAAATACCCAGTTCCGTATGTGAATCCATCATCCAAACCGACAAAGGAACACCGATCTGAGAATTATAACTGCGCGGCGAACGTGTAATTCTCCGTTCCGGGCTTAGCAACTGGTAAAGCCATTCCTTTACCACCGTTTTCCCATTACTTCCCGTAATGCCCACAACAGGGACATCGAATTGCTCACGATGCTTAGCAGCCAAACGCTGTAAAGCTTTCAGCACATTACTCACGACCAGAAAGTTTATATCTTTACAGCCCTGCATCTTTTTCGGAATTTCAGTAACTACAAAATTATATACACCCCGTGCATACAATTCTTCAATATACTTATGGCCGTCATTGCGTTTAGTCTTCAGCGCAAAAAACAATGTTTCTTCCGGAAAACATAACGAACGACTATCAGTCAGTATCCAATCAACCTGTGCCGGACGGTCTCCGACACGATTTGCTCCTATTACGGAGACTATTTCTTCAATCGAGCTTGACATAGATTAATTTCATTTTGGACATCTAAGTACGCGAATTTTTCTTTTAGCGCTTCTATGTTTAACAGTATTTGACTTAAAAAACGCTGATATTGCTTCGAATCAGGGTCAAACGGACGATGTTCCAGTCCTTTTTTCACCACTTCCCAATCTTTAAGGAAGCGGTGGGTAGCCGGCGGGAAAAAAGTCTGCCCAAAACATTCCCATATATAATGGACAGCTTGAAATGACGGATGCAACATATCATCAGCATAAAAACGGTAATCACGTAATTCATCCACCATGATTTCATAAGAAGGAAAATAAAAACAACGGGCTGGATAGGCGTCTATCAGTTTTTGCACGGCCAACAACAACACAGATTTACTGATTTGATTACCATGCATACCATCTTTTACATGACGGATAGGACTCACTGTAAACAAAAAGTGCAAATCAGGCTTCAACGCTGACAACCTCTCCACCAACAAGGAATAAGCCCCTACGATTTCATCTACTCCCAACAACCGACGGTTAAAACAATTCCCAGGCAATTTATGACAGTTCCCCACTACCTGTCCGTTTTCTTTCCACTCATATACCCAAGCGGTTCCCCAAGTGAACATCACCCAATGTGCCTGATGCAGACATTCTCTAGCATGTAGCAACCGGGCATTGATTTTAGTCAGACATTCTTCGGGATTGCGCGACGAGAAACTGCTATGATGCATCAAGCTATACCAAACACCCTGATATTCCTTCAGATTTTCCTTATTATATATAAAAGGACAATCCACCTGCGAAATAGCCTCAGCTATCGAACTTGGATTGTATAACACACCAAACGGGTTCACATCACACCTGAATTTATAATCTATAAACAACTTCCCGATATTTTCAGCAAAGCAAGATCCCCACAACATCAACACATCCGAATGATTGACTGGAGGCATCCCTACAGGTAAATCCACTTTTGTTCTAAACTCCATAAACAGACTATATTCGTTATTTTTGGTACAAATGTAAACACTCTACACATATTTATTGTACTTTTGCACCATTAATATTGAAAAGAAATCAGATGGAACAAGCTACTTCTTACGAATTGTTGAACAAAATAGATAGTCCAAAGGATTTGCGCCATCTTCCAGCCGATTTACTTCCGGAAGTTTGCAAAGAGCTTAGGGAAATGATTATTGACGAACTTTCCCGTAATCCTGGGCATTTCGGTTCAAGCTTGGGAGTTATTGAATTGACAGTTGCCCTTCATTACGTATTCAACACTCCCTACGACCGCATCGTATGGGACGTAGGACATCAGGCATACGGTCACAAGATTCTGACCGGACGCCGTGACCAGTTCTGCACCAACCGGAAACTGAACGGTTTGTGCCCCTTTCCCTCACCTGCCGAAAGCGAATACGATACATTCACCTGCGGACACGCATCCAATTCCATCTCTGCCGCATTAGGAATGGCGGTCGCCGCCTCGCGAAAAGGAGAAGACGACCGGCATGTAGTAGCCATCATCGGAGACGGGTCAATGAGTGGCGGACTGGCTTTCGAAGGACTGAACAATGCCTCATCCACTCCCAATAACCTGTTGATTATCCTTAACGACAACAACATGGCCATCGACCGTAGCGTAGGAGGCATGAAACAATACCTGCTGAACCTGCAAACCTCGGAAGGATACAACCGTCTGCGTTTTGCCATCGCTCAAAAGCTGCGTAAAATAGGCATTCTGACAGAAGAACGCCAAAAAAGCCTGCTGAGGTTCAACAACAGCCTAAAATCGGTATTGACCCAACAGCAAAACATTTTCGAAGGAATGAACATCCGCTATTTCGGGCCAGTAAACGGACACGACGTGCTTTCACTGACCAAAGTCCTGAAAGAAATAAAGGACATGAAAGGACCAAAACTGTTGCATATCCATACCGTTAAAGGCAAAGGGTTCAAACCGGCTGAAAAAGAAGCGACCCTTTGGCACGCTCCCGGAAAATTCAATAAAGAAACCGGTGAACGTATCATTCCTGACACTACCGGAATGCCTCCCTTGTTTCAGGACGTATTTGGCAATACCTTATTGGAACTGGCAAGGCAAAACAAGAAAATTATCGGTGTCACCCCTGCCATGCCTACCGGATGTTCGATGAACATATTGATGAAAGCCATGCCCGACCGGGCTTTTGACGTAGGCATCGCCGAAGGACACGCCGTAACTTTTTCAGGAGGAATGGCAAAAGAAGGATTACAACCGTTCTGTAATATCTACTCATCATTTATGCAACGTGCCTACGATAACATCATTCACGACATAGCTATCCAGCGGTTGAACGTAGTGCTATGCCTAGACCGTGCAGGATTGGTAGGAGAAGACGGACCGACTCATCACGGTATATTCGATTTGGCTTATTTGCGCCCTATTCCTAACTTGACCATCGCATCACCATACGACGAACACGAGCTACGTAAACTGATGTACACGGCACAACTACCCGACCAAGGACCATTCGCTATCCGATATCCACGTGGTAGAGGAACACAGACTGACTGGAAATGTCCGTTTGAAGCCATCGAGGTAGGAAAAGGCAGAAAGCTGAAAGACGGTTCCGACCTTGCCGTTATCACCATCGGTCCCATCGGCAACGATGCCGCACAGGCTATTACCGAAAGCGAGGCACATACAGGGAAGAGCATTGCCCATTATGACTTACGTTTTCTGAAACCATTAGACGAAGCCATGCTCCACGAAATAGGAAAACGATTCCATCGTATCGTTACCGTAGAAGACGGCATCCTGAAAGGAGGAATGGGCAGTGCCATACTCGAATTCATGTCCGATAACGGATATACACCTGTCGTCAAACGACTGGGCATCCCCGACCGTTTCATTCCACACGGACCCGTAGAAGCCTTACATGCCATCTGTGGTATAGACAAGACAACGATATATAACACACTTATTCATTTACTTGAAGTATGAAAATCATTATTGCAGGAGCAGGCGCAGTAGGCACCCATCTTGCCAAACTGCTGGCTGGAGAAAAACAAGACATCATCCTCATGGATGAAGACGAAGACAGACTGGGAAAACTTGGCAACAATTTCGACCTGATGACGGTCAACATCTCTCCTACTTCCATATCCGGACTGAAAGAAGCAGGAACGGCAAATGCCGACTTGTTTATAGCCGTCACTCCCAACGAGAGCCAGAACATGACCGCCTGCATGCTTGCTGCCGGACTAGGAGCCAAGAAAACCGTAGCCCGTATCGACAATTACGAATACTTGCTGCCTAAATACCAGGAATTTTTCGCCAAACGTGGAGTACATTCACTCATCTACCCTGAAATGCTGGCAGCAAAAGACATTGTCGACGCAGTCAAGATGAGCTGGATACGCCAGTGGTGGGAGTTTGCAGGAGGCGCACTCGTGCTTATCGGAACCAAGATGCGGGAAACGGCCGAAATCTTAAACATTCCCCTCTACGAACTAGGCGGACAAAACATTCCATTCCACATCGTTGCCATCAAGCGTGGCAATGAAACCATCATCCCCAGAGGTGATGACTCTATCCTGCTGAACGATATTGTGTATTTTACCACCACAAAAAAATACATACCCTATATCCGCAAAATTGCAGGCAAAGAAAACTATGCCGACGTGCGTAACGTGATGATTATGGGAGGAAGCCGCATCGCCGTGCGCACAGTACAATACATGCCCGAATACATGCGTACCAAAATTATCGAAAGCGACTATGCACGTTGCAATCGCCTGACCGAACTGGTAGACGATAAAGTAATGATTATCAACGGAGACGGACGAGACTTAGACCTGCTGACAGAAGAGGGCATCAAAAACACTGAAGCATTCGTTGCCCTGACCGGAAGCGCCGAAACAAATATCCTTGCCTGCCTTGCAGCCAAACGGATGGGTGTGAGCAAAACCGTAGCACAAGTAGAAAACGTAGACTACATCAGTATGGCTGAAAGCATGGACATAGGCTGTGTCATCAACAAGAAATTCATCGCAGCAAGCCATATTTACCAGATGATGCTGGATGCAGACGTATCGAACGTGAAATGTCTTACCTTTGCCAATGCCGATGTAGCAGAGTTTACCGTCAAGGCAGGAGCACGCATCACCCGTTCGCAGGTAAAAGATGCCGGATTACCCAAAGGAGCTACCATCGGAGGACTGATACGAAACGGAGAAGGTATCTTGGTAACAGGTAACACTACCATTCAGGAAAACGACCACGTTGTGGTGTTCTGCCTGAACATGATGATTAAAAAATTAGAAAAATTCTTCAATTAAGAAGCTGTTTTGAATTTATCGTGCGATGATTTGGGATGAGTTTTTGAGGCATTTTCGCTTCTGTGATGAGGAAGATAGCGGGCTATCTGACGAAGAACAGGAGCGAAAAAGACCAAAAAATCGCCCAAAGCACACACGAAAACGGATACATCAAGCCAAGAAAAACTTTTTGGAGAAATTCAAAACAGCTTCTAAGAGACAGTTCCTAAATCTTGCCCAGGTTTATTTTGTGAATTGTTTTCGAGGATGTTCCGCATTCCCCTATTGCTATACCATCATTGTGGGCATAATTATGGGGCGGAGGCAGCGGACATTGCTTGTCCTTTTCCGGGATAAGATTGTGTCGGCAAAGACAGTTAACTGCGTTGCCAGTCCCAGTACCAGTAGGACTGCAGTCCTACTGGTACTGGGACTGGGCAAGGACTGCAATGCATCTTATCATGCAGTTGATATATGCTGGAATAATGATTGGTCAGATGCAGACATTCTCATTTCTGGACATCCATACACCTTCCTCCACCCGACAAGCCACACCAGCATACACATACCGATTGCATCAAATTACACAGTCCAGCCTTGCACCTGTCCTGACCAACAAGAATTGACAACAGACTGTCTTCACACCTCCAAACCCCTCCTCTGAACCGCTTTTACCATTAGCCCAACATAGAGATTCTTAAATATTTGCCCGCTTGTCTACTTTTTTATGCAATTTTGCTTCCTGTTAATTAAAAATAAATACGTATCTTTGCCTCCAGTTTTCAGACTGGTCAGCAATGAAAAAACGGACAAAACCCACACTAATACTTTATGAATCCTTTATAGTGCCACCTATAAGGGCAGGAATGGTGTGTGCCTTTTCCGAGACCGGCCGTAATCGCACACGACAAGAGAATTATCATCAAATATAATTATATATATGTTTTTCACGTTTTTAGTTGTAGCTATCCTGACAGCCGTTGTGCTGGTGGTAGCGGCACTGACGATTTCAAACCTTATCGCGCCTCACACGTTCAACCCGCAAAAGGGTGAACCATATGAGTGCGGTATCCCGACCCGCGGACAGTCATGGGTACAGTTCAAGGCAGGCTATTACCTGTTTGCCATCTTGTTCCTGATGTTCGACATCGAGACCGTATTCCTCTTCCCGTGGGCGAATGTAGTGACTGAAATCGGTGCCTACGCATTAGTGTGTGTATCATTCTTCTTGTTAGTATTAATTTTGGGCTTGGCATACGCCTGGCGGAAAGGAGCGTTGGAATGGAAATAAAGAAACCGAAAATCCGCTCTATGCAGTATGATGAGTTCAAGAACAACGACTATCTGGAACGCATGGTCCAGCAGTTGAACGATGATGGTGCAGGTGTTATCCTGACCACTTTCGATGACCTGATCAACTGGGGACGAAGCAATTCTGTATGGGGATTGTTGCTGGGAACAAGCTGCTGCGCCATCGAATTCATGGCATTGGGTGCCGCACGTTACGACATGGCACGTTTCGGATTCGAGGTAACACGTAACTCCCCTCGCCAAGCCGATGTACTGGTGGTAATGGGTACCATCACCTATCGTACTGCTCCTGTAATGAAACGTCTGTACGATCAGATGGCAGAGCCCAAGTATGTAGTTGCCGTAGGCGGATGTACCATTTCAGGAGGTCCGTTCATCAAATCCTACAACGTAGTAAACGGTATCGACAAAGTAATTCCTGTCGACGTATACATTCCCGGCTGCCCTCCACGTCCTGAAGCCTTCTATTACGGTTTGATGCAATTGCAACGCAAAATGAAGGTAGAACGCTACCTGGGAGGTGTAAACCGCAAGACCGAAGCAAATGATGAGGTAAACGATAACGAAACAGAAAAGGCGAAAGGAGGTCAGGTATGAAACGTGACGACGTAATGAAGACAATACAAGGAGCAGAAGTGTGTCCGGGAAATGCCGGAGTCATCAAAGTGCCATTAAGCGATTTCCGTCACGTGGCAGAAGGATTGAGAAACGACCCGCAAAGCCCGATGGATTTCTTGCGCGACATTGTAGGCATGGACTGGGGTGAAGAAGGTCTGGGAGCCATCTACTTCATGGAATCGACCGTAACGGGCGATTCCATAGCCATCCGCACCGCAACAACCGACCGCCAACAGCCGTTGCTTCCCACTGTAAGCGATTTATGGAAGACTGCCCTCATCAAAGAACGCGAGGTATACGACTTCTTCGGCATCCTGTTTACCGGCCATCCGGACATGCGCCGTCTTTTCTTGCGGGAAGACTGGATAGGCTGGCCGCTGCGCAAAGACTACGATATGAAATCAAACCCTTTGCGTTTGGACAATGAAATCAATGCGGATATTACCAAAGAATACCGTCTGCAACGCGACGGAACCCTGCAAGGCATTGACCACCGTGTGTTCGGTGAAGATGATTTTGTCGTAAGCATGGGTCCCCAACACCCGTCTACACACGGTGCATTACGTATGCGCATCGCGCTTGACGGAGAAGTGGTCAAGAAAGTCGATCCCGTATTGGGATACATCCACCGCGGCATCGAAAAGATGAACGAAAGCCTGACTTATCCGCAGACATTGGGCATGACCGACCGTCTGGACTATCTGAGTGCCCACCAAAGCCGCCACGCACTGTGTACATGTATCGAACAAGCTGCCGGCATCGAAATCTCGGAACGTGCACAATACATCCGCACCATCATGGACGAGCTTCAACGTATCGATTCTCACTTGCTGTTCTATTCTTGTCTGGTATTGGATATGGGTGCCATGACTCCGTTCTTCTACGGATTCCGTGAAAGAGAGATGATACTCGACATCTTCGAGGAAACTACAGGAGGACGTCTGATTCAGCACTATAACGTAATCGGCGGCGTGCAAGATGATATTCACCCCACTTTCTGCCAGAAAGTGAAAGATTTCATCAAGCATCTGCGTAAAGTCATCAAGGACTATCACGATATCTTTACCGGAAACGTCATTGCTGATACCCGTATGAAAGGCGTAGGTATCCTGACCAAAGAAGATGCTATCTCAATGGGATGCACCGGAGGTACAGGACGTGCTACAGGATGGGCAAACGATGTGCGCAAACGCCACCCGTATGCATTGTATGACAAGGTGGATTTCAAGCAAATCACTTACAACGAATGTGATACTTTCGCACGCTACATGGTACGTATGGACGAAATCATGGAATCATGCCGCATCATCGAACAACTGATAGACAACATTCCGGCAGGTGAATTCCGCGTAAAGACCAAACCGATTATCAAGTTGCCGGAAGGTATCTGGACATCGGCAGTAGAGGCAAGCCGTGGCGAATTTGGTGTCGTAATCGAAAGTCATGGTGACAAGACTCCTTACCGTATGCACTTCCGCTCGACAGGATTGCCACTGGTACAGGCGATGGACACACTTTGCCGTGGCTGGAAATTTGCCGACCTGATTGCCATCGGTGCTTCGGTAGACTTCGTTATCCCGGATATCGACCGATGAGAAAGAAGAAACAACGTTCGGCGCAAGCCTATTAAAAATTAAGAATAAACCAATATGAACCAAGCATTTTTAGATTACTATAGCCTGCAACCGCTCTTGGCCGCCATCCACTCTTGGCTGTGCGGTATAATGCCGGAAGGTCTTGCCATTTTCCTGGAATGTGTCGTTGTGGGTGTTATTATTTTGGTATTATATGCCGTGCTTGCCATCATCCTTATTTATATGGAACGTAAGGTCTGCGCGGCTTTCCAGTGCCGTATCGGTCCCAACCGTGTAGGTGGCAAAGGAGGTCTGCTGCAAGTTCCGGCAGACGTTATCAAGATTCTGATCAAGGAAGTATTCAAGCTGAAGAATGCCGACCAATTCCTATACGGTCTGGCTCCTTTCCTTGTTATTCTTGCCTCCATCTTGACGTTCTCCTGCCTGCCTTGGCACAATGGTGGAGAAATTCTGAGTATGAACATCGGCATCTTGTTTGTGCTGGCAGCCTCTTCCATCGGTATCCTGGGCATTTTGCTTGCCGGTTGGAGTAGTAACAGCAAATATACCCTTATCGGTGCCGTGCGAAGCGGTGCAATGCTCATCAGCTACGAAATCTCTATCGGAATCACGGTACTGACCATGGTGATGCTAAGTGGAACAATGGATATCCACGAAATCGTAATGAGTCAAGCCAACGGCTGGAACATTTTCAAGGGACATATCGTAGCCATCGTAGCATTCATCATCTATCTGATTGCAGGTAATGCCGAGGCAAACCGTGGCCCGTTCGACCTTGCCGAAGCAGAACAAGAACTGACAGCCGGATACCATACCGAATATTCGGGTATGCATTTCGGATTCTTTTACTTGGCAGAATACCTGAACCTGTTCATCACATCGGGAATCGCCACTACCCTCTTCCTGGGAGGATGGATGCCGCTACACATTGCCGGTCTTGACGGATTCAACGCTGTAATGGACTACATTCCGGGTATTGTATGGTTCTTGGGAAAAACGTTCTTCGTCGTATTCCTGCTGATGTGGCTGCGTTGGACTTACCCACGTCTGCGTATCGACCAAGTACTGACCTTGGAATGGAAATACATCATGCCGTTGTCATTGCTCGTCATGCTGGTGATGGCTGTATGCAAAGTTTATGGACTCGTTTTTTAATACAGAATTAACATGGAAAGTTTCAGCGACTATATAAAAGGATATGCTTCAGGCTTAAAAAGCTTGCTTATCGGCCTGCGCACTTCGATGAAAGTGTTTTTGGAACCGAAAATTACCGAGCAATATCCTGAAAACCGTCATACGACCCTGCACATCCCCGAACGCCACCGTGCCAAGCTGACGATGATTCACGATGAAGAGAACCATCATCACTGCATCGCGTGCGGACTGTGTCAGATGAATTGCCCGAACGGCACAATCAAACTCACGACAGAAACGCGTGAAGATGCCGACGGAAAGAAGAAAAAAGTATTGGTCAAATATGAGTACAATCTTGGCTCGTGCATGTTTTGCAACTTGTGTGTGAATGCCTGCCCTCATGGTGCCATTGAGTTCACCAACGATTTTGAAAACGCGGTGTTCGAGAAAGACAAGCTCGTCTTGACCCTTAACCACGAAGGTTCAACCCTCGCTAAATAATCAAAATAGAATATGGAAATATTATCATTTCAAAATATCGTATTCTTCGTAGTGGCACTCGCCATTGCAGTGTGCTCGGTACTTGCTGTAAC
The DNA here is from genome assembly GCF_002159615.1 of Bacteroides sp. An279. Taxonomy (NCBI): domain Bacteria; kingdom Pseudomonadati; phylum Bacteroidota; class Bacteroidia; order Bacteroidales; family Bacteroidaceae; genus Bacteroides; species Bacteroides sp. An279. Next base: position 2,317 of record NZ_NFJA01000054.1, on the reverse strand, counting down.
CACAGGCAAACTGTTGCGTGCCGCTACCTACCTGCTGTTTGTTCTCTTCGGAACCGCGGCGATATTCTTTATGCTGGGCTACACGTTCTTGGGTGCTGTCCAGCTGATGGTGTATGCCGGAGGTATCATTGTATTGTATGTATTCTCTATCGCATTGACCCGTTCGGACAAAGACATGAAATACAAAGTAAGCAAAGCCAAGCTATTCAGCCTGCTCGCTACCACAATAGTAGGTGCCGCATTGGTTCTCTTGCTGCTTTTCACCAATGGATTTGCCCTCAACACTATCCCGCTGGGAGAAGAACTTCCCTCACGCGAAGTTGGCTTGGCTCTTGTAGGAACGGATAAATATCAATTTGTATTACCTTTTGAGGTAGTCAGTGTCTTGCTGCTGGCATGTATGATTGGTGGCATCCTGATCGCACGAAAGGAAAAATAAACAGGAGGTTCAATTTATGGAAATACATGTAATACATTACTTGGTCATCAGTACCATCATGATGTTTTGTGGTATTTACGGATTCTTTACCCGCAAAAACCTGCTGGCACTGCTCATCTCCGTCGAGCTTATGCTGAATGCAACGAACATTAACTTTGCCGTATTCAACCGTTATCTTTTTCCAGGACAACTGGAAGGACATTTCTTCACGTTATTCGGTATTGCCATCGCAGCAGCTGAAACAGCCGTAGCGATAGCCATTATCATCAATGTGTACCGCAACGTGAAACAAGTCCTGACCGATGACATCACCGACATGAAAGGATAACTAAAACAATTATCGATTATGGAATATACAATACTGATACTCGCGCTGCCCGTTCTGAGTTTCCTGATATTGGGACTGACGGGTATGTACATGAAACATCGCGTAGCGGGGCTCATCGGCACATTGTCACTGACAGCTGTTACGATTCTGAGCTACCTCACCGCTTACAAATACTTCACGGCTCCACGCACGGCAGAAGGAGTTTTCCAGACGCTGATGCCTTGGAATATCCAATGGCTACCCTTCAACACCTCGCTGCACATTGACATGGGCATCTTGCTCGACCCGATTTCGGTAATGATGCTGGTTGTCATCTCGACGGTCAGCCTGATGGTGCATATCTACTCATTCGGTTACATGAAAGGAGAAGTGGGATTCCAGCGTTATTATGCATTCTTGTCGCTTTTCTCATTCTCTATGCTGGGATTGGTCCTTGCTACCAACATTTTCCAGATGTACGTGTTCTGGGAGTTAGTGGGTGTTTCTTCTTATTTGCTTATCGGATTCTATTATACGAAGCCAGAAGCCATTGCAGCAAGCAAAAAAGCATTCATCGTTACACGTTTTGCCGATTTGGGCTTCCTCATCGGTATTCTGCTTTACGGTTTCTACATGGGAACCTTTACTTTCACTCCCGAACAGGAACAGCTGATGAAATGCGGTATGGTACTGCCGTTAGCCCTCGGACTGATGTTCATTGGTGGTGCTGGTAAGAGTGCCATGTTCCCGTTGCACATCTGGTTGCCCGATGCCATGGAAGGTCCTACACCAGTCAGCGCCCTTATCCATGCTGCTACCATGGTGGTTGCCGGTGTTTACCTGGTAGCCCGCATGTTCCCATTGTTTATCGGTTATGCCCCCGAGACACTACATCTTGTAGCATACGTAGGTGCATTCACAGCTTTCTATGCGGCATCTGTCGCCTGTGTGCAGAGCGATATCAAGCGTGTGCTTGCCTTCTCAACCATTTCTCAAATTGGTTTCATGATGGTAGCACTGGGAGTTTGTACTTCTGCCGACCCGCATGAAGGCGGTTTGGGCTATATGGCTGGTATGTTCCACCTGTTCACTCACGCCATGTTCAAGGCTTTGTTGTTCCTGGGTGCCGGATGTATCATCCATGCCGTACATAGCAACGAAATGTCTACCATGGGCGGTTTGCGCAAGTATATGCCGATTACCCACATCACCTTCCTGATTGCCTGCCTGGCTATTGCAGGTATCCCTCCGTTCTCAGGTTTCTTCTCAAAAGATGAAATCTTGACCGCCTGCTTCCAGTTCAGTCCGGTAATCGGTTGGATTATGACGATTATCGCCGGCATGACAGCATTCTACATGTTCCGTCTGTACTACGGCATCTTCTGGGGAACAGAGAATAAGGAACTGCACGAACATCATACCCCGCACGAAAGTCCGCTGAGCATGACTTTCCCGCTGATGGTACTTGCAGCCATCACTATTGTTTGTGGTTGGATTCTTCCGTTCGGTCACTTTGTTTCAGCTAACGGTCATGCTTACGACATCCACCTGAATACCCAAGTGGCAGTAAC
>NZ_NFJA01000053.1:0-26889 GCF_002159615.1 Bacteroides sp. An279 | reverse complement strand
AGGCATTTTCGCTTCTGTGATGAGGAAGATAGCGGGCTATCTGACGAAGAACAGGAGCGAAAAAGACCAAAAAATCGCCCAAAGCACACACGAAAACGGATACATCAAGACAAGAAAAACTTTTTGGAGAAATTCAAAACAGCTTCTAAAACAGGTTCTAAAAAAGTAAGGCTGCATTCCCCCTTACCGAAAACGCAGCCTATATATAATAAGGTATATATCTGATTAAGCTTTTACACGGCCAACGTATGAACCATCGCGTGTATCCACTTCAATCATTTCATCTTGGTTGATAAACAAAGGCACACGTACGGTAGCACCTGTTTCTACCGTAGCAGGCTTGGTGGCATTGGTAGCTGTATCACCTTTCAAACCCGGTTCGGTATAAGTCACTTTCAGCTGTACCTTCACCGGCAATTCAGCGTAGAGAATAGTCTCTGTAGAAGCATCTGATACGACATCTACCACCATTTCTTCTTTCAAGAAATCAACGCCTTCAATCAGGTCGCGAGCGATGGGCACTTGTTCGTAAGTCTCCTGGTTCATAAAGATATAATCTTCACCTTCTTTATAAAGGTACTGATAAGGACGACGCTCTACACGTACATCTTCCAGCTTTTCGCCGATGTTGAAGCGGCGTTCCAACACATATCCGTCTACCACATCTTTCAGCTTCGTACGCATAAAGGTATTTCCTTTACCCGGTTTTACATGCAAAAAGTCGATGCAAAAATACAACTTGCCATCCATACGGATTGCGGTTCCAATCTTAATGTCTTGAGCATTAATCATAACTGAATTCTTTATTTATGTTATTATTGATTTGTATTCATCACTATCAATTCGGGTGCAAAATTAATCTAAATCACGAAAAAACACAAAAAGATTTGTCTAAAAATGATTTAGCCATTTGGTTTATTTAAAAAAAGTCACTACTTTTGCAGCCCGAACGCATGGAATAATAACATAATTAGATACGAAAAATGAAAAGAACTTATCAACCCTCGAACAGAAAGAGAAAAAACAAACACGGTTTCCGTGAAAGAATGGCAACTGCTAATGGCCGCCGCGTATTGGCTGCACGCCGCGCTAAAGGTCGTAAGAAACTGACTGTCTCTGACGAATATAACGGCGTTAAAGCATAAGTCCGAGACAAAAGAAAAAGCTAAGAGCCGCAAGATGCTGAGACAGTGTTTTGTGGCTTTTCTTTTTTATTGTATCTTTGCAGGCATAACCAAAGACTGATTTTCATAAGACTAAGATTATGATAAAGCTGAAAGATTTTTTCTCGTTCAAGCAAAACCGCTTCTTCTGGCTGAACATCATCGGAATGGTGGTAGTGATTCTGGCAGCCATTGGCGGAACATTGTTCTGGCTGGATGCCTATACACATCATGGGCAATCGTATCTTGTCCCCAACGTCAAGCACAAGTCATTGGAGCAAGCACAACTCTTGCTTCAGAACCAAAACATGCAGGGCGTAGTGGTAGACTCTACATACGTGAAAGAACTCTCTCCGGGCATCATACTCGAACAAAAGCCTGAAGGAGGCATGCGCGTAAAAGAAGGACGCACCATATATCTTACTATAAACACACGGGAGGTTCCCCGTGTGCGAATCCCCGACATTATCGACAACAGTTCCGTACGTCAGGCAGCTGCAAAGCTGAAAGCCATGAAATTCAAACTGACCGAACCGGAACTGGTACCTGGAGAACAAGACTGGGTATATGGCATCAAATATCGGGGCAAGAGCCTGAAGTCGGGTGACAAAGTGCCATTCGAGGCTGTCCTGACGTTGTGCATCGGAAACACTCACCTGCGTGACTCCCTTGCTACCGATACTTTAGGACTCAACCTGGGACAGGAAAGCGAAGCACAAGTAGATGACTCTTGGTTCTAAAAAAGACAATACAGACAGACGAATGGAAGAAAACGACATCACTGAGCTGGACGACTCATTGGACGATATCGAACCGGTAAACTCCTCGTCCGGATTATACGAACATTTCAGGGTTACCGTAGACAAAGGGCAAACACCGGTACGCATCGACAAATACTTGTTTGAACGTATCGTCAACGCCTCGCGCAACCGTATCCAAACGGCTGCTGACAACGGATATGTCATGGCAAACGGGAAACCCGTAAAAAGCAGCTACAAAGTAAAGCCGCTTGATGTGTTGACCGTCATGATGGACCGTCCCCGGTATGAAAACGACATTATCCCCGAAGACATCCCTCTGGATATTGTGTACGAAGACGACGACTTGATGGTGGTAAACAAACCGGCGGGGCTGGTGGTACACCCGGGTTGCGGGAACTATCACGGCACGTTGGTAAACGCCATCGCTTGGCACCTGCGCAATGTGCCTACGTATGACCCGAACGACCCACAAGTAGGGCTGGTGCACCGTATAGACAAAGACACGTCCGGCCTGTTGGTCATAGCCAAGACTCCGGATGCCAAAACCCATCTGGGCATGCAATTCTACAACAAAACTACAAAACGTGAATACAATGCACTGGTATGGGGCATCATCGATGAAGACAAAGGAACCATCGAGGGCAATATCGGACGTAACCCGAAAGACCGTATGCAGATGGCGGTGATGAGTGACCCTACGCAAGGGAAACATGCCGTAACGCATTATCAGGTACTGGAACGTCTGGGATATGTCACCCTCGTGAAATGCGTACTCGAAACCGGACGCACGCACCAGATACGTGTACACATGAAACACATCGGACACGTACTGTTCAATGACGAGCGTTACGGAGGGCACGAAATATTGAAAGGAACTCATTTTAGTAAATACAAACAATTTGTGAACAATTGCTTCGCCATTTGTCCCCGGCAAGCGCTGCACGCCAAGACACTGGGATTCGTTCACCCCCGCACAGGCAAGGAACTGTTTTTCACTTCCGAATTGCCCGAAGACATGACACATTTGCTGGAAAAATGGAGAGCATACATCAGTAATCGAGAAGAATCATGAAACGTATCATTGCTATCGTAGCAGGAGGAGACTCATCGGAACACGATGTTTCCATGAAAAGTGCAGAAGGAATTTATTCCTTCATCGATAAAGAAACTTATAAAGTATATACCATAGAGTTGGGACACAAAGGCTGGAATGCCATCCTGGAAGACGGCTCGAAGAGCACGGTCGACAAAAACGACTTCAGCTTTATGGAGAACGGGCAAAAGATAAAGCCCGACTTCGCCTACATCACCATCCACGGCACACCGGGCGAGAACGGCATCCTGCAGGGCTATTTCGAACTGCTCGGCATCCCTTACTCCACGTGTGACGTATTGGTATCCGCACTGACTTTCAACAAGTTCATGACAAACCAATATCTGAAAAGCTTCGGGATACGTATCGCAGAATCCATGCTGGTACACAAACGGAACGGCATCAGCGATGAAGAAGTAATCGAGAAAATCGGACTGCCTTGTTTTATCAAGCCCAATGCCAGCGGTTCGAGCTTCGGCGTAACCAAGGTGAAGACCAAAGAACAAATCCAACCTGCCCTGCAAGCGGCTTTCGCCGAATCGGATGACGCCATGATAGAAGCCTATATGGACGGCATTGAACTGGCGAACGGATGCTACAAGACACGGGACAAGTCGGTGGTGTTGCCTATCACGGAAGTGGTCAGCAAGAACGAGTTTTTCGATTTCAATGCCAAATACAACGGACAGGTGACCGAAATCACCCCCGCACGTCTCAGCCCCGAACTGACCGGACGCGTACAAAAGCTCACCTCTGCCATTTACGATATTCTGGGATGCAAAGGATTGGTACGTGTAGACTATATCATCACCGAAGGCGAAAAAATCAACTTGCTTGAAATCAACACCACTCCGGGAATGACCGCAACAAGCTTCATTCCACAGCAAGCACGTGCCGCAGGCATCAATATGGAAGAAATTATGACCGACATCATAGAAGACAACTTCTCGGAATGAAGAATGAAGAATTAAGAATGAAGAATTGCTTTGCCTGCATGGAATTCTTCATTCTTAATTCTTCATTCTTCATTTAAAATGCTTACCTTTGAAGACAAAATTTAAAACCAAACGCCATGAACATTCCAGCCGAATTCGATGAAATACGTCCGTATACCCCAGAAGAGCTTCCACAGATATTCGATGAACTACTTGCCGACCCCGCTTTTCAGGCTGTCATCAGCCTGATTATGCCAGGCATGCCTCTTGATACGCTGAGCCATAAGCTGCACCAGTGCAAAAACAACCTGGAAGTACAAAAAACCATATTCTATCCGTTGCTGCACCAAATCATCAAAGAACACAGCGACGGCTTCACACTGAATGCTTCTTCACTGACCGACAAGGAAAAGAACTACACCTTCATATCCAATCACCGTGATATCGTGCTCGACCCTGGATTTCTTTCCCTCGGACTGCTAGACAACCATTTCCCTACTACAGTAGAAATAGCTATCGGTGACAACCTGCTTATCTACCCATGGATCAAGAAACTGGTACGAGTGAACAAATCATTCATCGTGCAGCGTGCCCTCAGTATGCGCCAGATGTTACTTTCATCTGCACGCATGTCACGCTATATTCATTTTGCCATTACACAGAAAAAAGAAAATGTATGGATAGCCCAACGGGAAGGACGCGCTAAGGATTCGAACGACCGGACACAAGAAAGTGTACTGAAAATGCTGGCACTGGGAAGCACAGGAGACACCATCGACTACCTGAAGGAGCTGAACATTGTTCCCACTTCCTTGTCGTATGAATACGACCCGTGCGATTTCTTGAAAGCCAAGGAAATGCAACAGAAACGGGACATCGAAAACTTCAAAAAAAGCCAGCAAGACGACCTGACCAATATGCAGACCGGCATCTTCGGATACAAAGGAAAAGTGTATTTCCAGACCGCACCGTGCATCAACGATGAACTGGAGACCTTACGAGGATGCCCCAAAAACGAACTTTTCTTAAAGATTGCCCAACTTATCGACCAGCATATCCACCTCAACTATCGCTTATATCCGGGAAACTATATCGCTTGCGACCTTTTGGAAGATACACAAAAATTTACCGGACAATACAATGCTGCCGACGTGACAAAATTTGAAACATACCTGCAAGAAAGGCTCGAACTGATTGACTTACCCAATAAAGACCTGCCGTTCTTACGCCGCTGCATTCTTACGATGTATGCCAACCCTGTCATCAACCACCTGAAAGCATTACACACATGACCAAACGTATCTTCGCATACATTTCCTTCCTATGCCTGTTACTGGCTGCATGCAAGGAAGAAACCTATGTATACCCCAGCGTCATAACAGAATTCATCGATCTCCAGACCGATGCCACCGGAACCATTACTCACCTGATAGCTGATGATGGCGAACATTATGCCGTACAACCTCGAGAAGGTCTGGACGGTCTTCGTACCGATACCCTATACCGCACGGTATCTGTATATCAAATTCTGAATGAGCAAACGGACGGAAATGAACCAGAAGCCATACTTTATTCCAGCAGAACGGTAATTTCTCCTTACCCCGTCAAGGCAGCTGCATGGAAAGACAGCATTTATACCGATCCCGTGGACATACAGAGCATCTGGCGTTCGGGCGATTACCTGAACCTGATTTTAGAAGTACGGCGAAAAGACCAGACACATGCTTTCCATTTCATAGAAGACAGCATATCAGCCGATGCTTCGGACATACGTACACTGAACCTGCAACTCTTCCATAACAGCAACAACGACTATGAAGCTTTTACGGAACAGGCTTATCTTTCCGTACCGCTCCGCCGCTATCGGGACACCTTGCATACAGGAGACAAAATACGCTTCAGGCTCAATACATATAAAGAGGGAGAAACTTACAGAGATTTTACTTATTGAAAATGGAGAAAATAACGCCCTCCCTCACAAATAACAACAAAAAAAACACCAAGCCTTATGATTAAACCACTTTATTTCTTTTTTTTCGTAATTGTTTGCCTGCTTGGACTGATGGCATGTAGTGCCAGACCGCAAGACAAATTCAAGAATCTCACAGCCGATGAGTTCGACCGCTTGATACAAGACGAGGACGTGCAACGCCTGGACGTGCGTACCGTTGCGGAATATAGCGAAGGGCATATACCGGGCAGCCTGAATGTCAATGTATTGGAAGACCATTTCGCCGCAGCCGCCGAAGAAGTGCTCGACAAGAACTATCCCGTAGCCGTATATTGCAAAAGCGGACGCAGAAGCCGGAACGCCGCACGCATCCTTACCAACTTAGGCTACAAGGTCTACAATTTAGATAAAGGATTTGACAATTGGAAAGAATACGGCAAGGAAGTGGAAAGATAATCCCATCGTACCGGACTCATGGCTTGCCTCCCTTTTCTTGTCACTGAAAAAGGTGATTTTTAAGGGACAGACGGAAGAAAATCGGGAAAAGATGAGGGTATATAAAAAATAAATCCTTACATTTGCTATCGGTGTTATACCGATGCCTAACTTTCAAGCCTTATAACCATGAAAACTAATTTAACTTTTATCCCCTCGTTATTAACTAAGTTTAATAAACATAGGGGATTCCGCGTCTTCCTTTTCTTGTTCGCGCTGCCGATGATGTGGTTCACCGCTTGTAGCGAAGACGAAGGGAAAGAAACTCCCGAACCGGTACCCGAACCCGACCAGCCCGCTATCGTCATTCCCGATACGGAAAACACCGCTCCAGTTATGGAACAGGCGGGAGGTACAACCGCCTTACGCTTCACCGCCTCGGCTGCATGGACGGCAGAAGCCAATGCCATAACCCGTGCCGCAGACTGGATAAGCGTACAGCCTACACACGGAGAAGCGGGAGAGGTAACACTCACAATTACCACCCAACCCAATGATACGTACGATGAACGCAACGCCGCCATCATCATTACTTGCGGCAAAGAACAAAAGACACTGACCGTCAGCCAAAAACAACGGGACGCCTTGCTGGTATCTTCGAATAAAATAGAATTGGAAGCCGACGGAGGAGACTTTTCCATCCAACTGCAAGCCAATGTAGAAGTGGACTACAAAATAGAAGAAAGCGCCAGTTGGCTAACCGCAGCCGATTCAAAATCAAGGGCATTAGACGACATCACATTGGCTTTCCATGCCGAAGCGAACACCAGTAAGGAAGCACGCCAAGCTACCGTTACGCTGAGCGGTTCCGGATTAACGGAAACCGTTACCGTTTACCAAGCGGGCACCGCACCTTTCCTGATATTGAGCCAAAAGGAATACCTTGTTTCCGCTGGCGGCGAGACCATCCAAGTGGAACTACGCAGCAATACCAGCTACAAAGTGCAGCTTCCCGAAGCGGGCTGGATTGCGGAAGCCGATACCCGTGCCGCATCTGCCTACACCCATTATTTCACGATAGCTCCCAACGATACATACGATGCCCGCACGGCGGAAATCCTTTTCACCTCTACAGACGGTACGTTGGCTGATACGCTCCGGGTTACTCAGGTGCAGCAGGATGCCATCGTCTTGGCACAACAAGCATACGACCTTCCTGCCGAAAACAATCGGTTGGAATTCCTTGTACTGGCTAATGTGGACGTAACCGCCACAACGGACGTAGACTGGATTACTCCCGTACCGGACACACGCGGTTTAGAAGAAAAAGCCCTCCGCTTCGATGTATCTGCCAATACAGACAGCCTTACCCGCCAAGGGACAATTATCCTAAGCGGCGGAAATGTGACGCAGGAGATTGTAGTCCGACAAGCAGGATATAAGGAGGAGCCGGAACTGGTGGATGTAAAATATCGCCGAAGCTGGATTTGGGAAGAAGCGCACGACAATCTACCACTATTGTATTATGCATGTGTCGATCGTGACAGGTATTATGATAATGGGGAAGTAGTCACAGATAGATTTGTAGATATAGGACATATTTTCAGTTTGCTCGCTTCCAGAGAATACACAGAGGATGGTCCTTTTGATATGGCATTCGGATACAAATACATCCGTGGAGGACTCACAACATCAGTTATAAATGACAGTGTTCATGTTGAACATACCTATGAGATTGTGCCCAGCCTGAATTCAATTATAGTTCACAAAGAGTTAACTGATCATATACCGCACGACCATACAAAGCCTGGTAATTGGGATGAATATAGCGTAAGTAAATTGTATGATGAAAGCTTAAACATTCCCGGAGCAGAAGCTATAGAAGATGAATGGGAACGTTGTTCCCTGCCATCAGGCTGGTATTTTTGGGGACTATTTTATTATATGGGACAACGTGATATTGATTATTCATATTATTATTTTGCACCACAACGAGACAATGAAACTGTTCTCAACCGTTTCTCTTGGTTGAAGTGGACTCATGACCAATTCCTTGTTATAGATGGACGTCGAATCGATTTTTTGGATTATTACGGATATGATGAGAACCTCCAAGTAAATATAACAGAAGAGGATATCAGCAATCCTGTCGCCAAAGTGGTTACTTACGAAGGGAAAATAGAATATTTAGGGCGTAATTTCTCTGCTACGATGATAGATACTATCTATGAACAAAAATACGATTTGAATGAGGTGTATTATTTCAGAGGAGGAGACGACCGTGATGAGTGGAATTGGTGGCTTGGCGCATCAGAAGAAGGTGGAGCCGGAGAACCTATAGAAATAGAAGCCAGCCAGCAGCCTATTGTGACCACCGATGCAGATTGGATTCACATTGACGGTTTGGAACAAGGGGAAAAATCACCTATCAGCCCTGTGCAGTTGAATGTATGTACATGGACCGTGAAGTGGAGTGCCTCGCCTAATACGACAAACCCACGTCGGCAAGGATACATCTATTTTAAAAATAAGAAAGGCGAAGCGTTACGGAAAGCTTTAATAGAACAACAAAGCGCAGACTTCGAATCCTTACTTATGGGAACATTTGAATTCGATGGTGACGGTTGGACACAGGATCCTGAATCTCCTCGGTATGGTAGTCTGGCTTGGTACAGTGAAGGCACTTTTGTGTATCACAAGAACAAATTACTGGAAAATACAACACACCATGTAGAAGCATGGGACGGTTTGGAATGGGAAGAGACGGATGATGATATTATTTTCCACATCACGCCCCACCTCAACAATGATGACCAATGCCTCAGCATTCACATAGAAAACGAAAATGTGGATATTCCCGTTGATATTGGCATCTGCCAAGATGTATTGATCGATATGCAAGAATTTGTCGGCAACTTCGAATTTCAAGGAAGCGGTTGCAGCATCAACGGAAATGAAGCAAAGTTGGCTTGGAATGCTTCCGGCACATTGGTTTACCATAAGAAATGGGTACATGACATCACGCCTACGTATAAAGTGGAGATAGACAACAACTGGAGCGACCTGCAATGGTCAGAAACGGATGAGGCCATCTATTTCCATAATATCACGCCCAATATAACTCCCGATCCCCGTGGTGGAAAAATCCATCTTTCATTCGGGGATGATTCTATGTATCTAAGCATTATACAAGACCCCGATTTCGATTGAGGTTTCTGCTTTGGCTGATTTGTAATCAGCCGGAATAAGTATCAGGATTTTCAATCCGCCATCCATACCTGCCTACGACGCTTCGGATTGAAAATCCTGATATCTTTAAACAAGCGGATTAATCAATAGATTAACGGCACGGCTCTGTCATTTAAACCTTAATACAGGCACTATCTGATGAAGATACCTTCATCGGGCGATGAAGGTACCTTCGTTAAGCATCGAAGGTATCTTCAACGGCTGACGAAGACGCCTTCATCAAAAAACGGTTCTCTGCCTCCTCCATAGATTGCCAGTATAGCTTCTGACCTCTCTTCATTCAGTGATGTCCGCGTAACAAGACATGACACTTTATGACGCTTAAATGAAAGCCGTAATTGAACAGAACAAAAATATTCGTTTTTATGGCAGCATATCAAAGAAAAACGCTATCTTTGTATCAATCATAGATAAAAGAAAGGAACCTTACAATGGATACCATTCAATTAAATATCAGTAAGCAACAATTTGTCGGACTGATTCAATCCATGCCCGAAAAGGATCGTTTAGATATATTCGACCGTTTACGCAAATCGCTTTTTGTCAGCCGATTCAATCGCCTGCTAAAATCCACACGCACTGACGAATTAAGTCTGGAAGACATTACTCGTGAGGTAGAAGCCGTAAGACAAGCGCATTATGAAGAACAAAAACAATAGACCTTGGCGCGTTATCATTGACACCAATATTTGGATTTCGTTCTTGATAGGAAAACACCTTGCAGGCTTGCATCGTCACATAAACAGTGGACAAGTAAATAGTGACATGCAAAATGCAACTGCAAGAATTAGTTGATGTGCTAAATCGTCCCCGTATACGTAAATATATATCGGAAAGTCAAGCGGAAGAATTTCTTGATTTGCTTTGTGAAGTCGCATTCATTGTAGAGCCCAAACAAGGTGCAGCGATTTGTCGTGACCCCAAAGACGACTATCTGCTCTATACAGCCATCACTGCAAAAGCGAATTATTTAGTCAGTGGTGATAATGACCTATTAATACTTGACCATATAGGCAATACACAAATCATTAGCTACACGAACTTCGATATTCTTTTAAAATCAGTCGAAGATGTACAAAATAACGCATCTTCGACTGGTTCAAACCGTGAATGACAGAATGAATCGCAATAAACGGTTCTCACTACCACCATTTACCCTTATTCATTATTAACTATTCACTTACAACATTTACAACGCTTGCAACATACGCTTCAGCACTACCGTAGCGGAGATTTCACGGTTAGCGGCTTCGGGGATAACCAATGAAGTGGGTGCTTCAATTACATCATCGGTCACAATCATGTTGCGGCGCACCGGAAGGCAATGCATGAAGAAGGCATCGTTCGTAACCTTCATGTGGTCGGTATCTACCGTCCAACTCATGTCCTTGCTTAATACCTTACCATAATCGGCTGGATTGGTCACGCCCGGACATGCCCAGTTCTTTGCATAGATGAAGTCAGCCCCTTCGAAGGCTTTCATTTGGTTGTATTCTACCTTTGCTCCACGCACGAACTTCGGATCAAGTTCATACCCTTCGGGATGTGTAATCACAAAGTCCACATTGGCTTCGTTCATAAAATCGGCAAACGAGTTAGGTACGGCTTGAGGCAAGGCACGCGGATGAGGCGCCCATGTCAATACCACCTTCGGACGCTCTGTACGCTTATATTCTTCAATGGTTATCAAGTCTGCAAAAGCCTGAAGCGGATGTCCCGTAGCAGCTTCCATGGAGAATACCGGCTTGCCCGAATATTGGATAAACTGATTCAGAATCTTTTCGGTATAATCATCCTCGCGGCTCTCGAAACGGGCAAACGAGCGTACGCCGATAATATCACAATAGGATGCCATCACCGGAATAGCTTCCAACAGGTGCTCGCTCTTATCTCCATCCATCACCACGCCACGCTCGGTCTCCAGCTTCCACGCTCCCTGGTTCACATCGAGCACAATTACGTCCATGCCCAGATTGCGTGCGGCTTTCTGGGTACTAAGCCGTGTGCGCAAGCTATTATTAAAGAATATCAGCAAGCAAGTGCGGTGTTTGCCCAATGCCTCATATTTATACCGGTCTTTCTTGATTTCAAAAGCTTCGGAAAGGGCGGTCTTCAGGTCGCCCAAGTCAAATACATTCGTGTAAGTTCTCATACAGTTATAACTATTAATTGTCTATTATTAATTATCTCGAATCTGTCCATCTCCTTCTATCAACCACTTGTAAGTGGTAATCTCGCGCAAGCCCATCGGCCCGCGGGCATGGAGCTTCTGCGTACTGATGCCAATCTCAGCCCCTAACCCGAACTGGGCACCATCGGTGAACGATGTGGGTGCATTGACGTACACACATGCCGCATCTACCATGCGCTGGAAATAAGCAGCGGTATCTTTATCCTCCGTCACAATGCATTCGCTATGCTTCGAACTATAGGCATCGATGTGGGCAAGTGCTTCCTCTATACCCGACACGGTACGAACTGCCATTTTATAATCCATATATTCCGTGCCATAGCTTTCCGGCGAGGCAGGACAAAGCAATGCGGCGGGATAATGCCCTTCGAGTGCCTGACAGGCAGGTCCGTCCGCATACAAAATCACCTGCGATGCCTGCAGGGGCGCACACAGTTCAGGCAAGTCCGCCAGACGTTCCCGGTGCACCAGCAAGCAATCCAACGCATTGCATACGCTTACCCGGCGTGTCTTGGCATTATTCACGATAGCAGCACCTTTTTTCAAGTCACCCGCTACATCAAAATACGTATGGCACACACCTGCCCCTGTCTCGATAACCGGCACGGTGGCTTCACGGCGCACATAGTCTATCAATCCTTTGCTCCCGCGAGGGATAATCAAGTCGACCAGCCCTTCGGCATGAAGCAGTTCCGCCGTAGCCTCCCGCTCCGCCGGAAGGAGTTCCACGAGATGTGCATCCAGGTTAAACCGTTGCAACACTTCGTGAATCAAAGATACGATGGCACGGTTCGAGCAATCCGCGTCATGCCCGCCTTTCAATACGCAAGCGCTTCCGCTCTTGAAACACAGCGAGAACACATCAAAGCTCACATTGGGACGCGCTTCATAGATAATGCCGATGACCCCGAAAGGCACACTCACCTTTTTCAGGCGCAATCCGTTAGGACGCACTGTTTCTTCCAATATCCTGCCCAATGGAGAAGGCAGCGAAGCCACATTCATCATATCCGAAGCGATGCCTCTCAAACGTTCGGGAGTCAATTTCAACCGGTCATATTTCGGGTCACTCTCATTCATGCGCCGCAAGTCTTCGGCATTCGCCTTCAACAAGTCATCAGTCTGTCTGATAATAGCTTCCGATACAGCCCGCAGCACTTCATTGATACGTTTTTCTTCCAGCAGAGGCAACATACGCGATGCTTGTCTCACTTTCTGTAAGGTGTCGGTAATATTCATACACTTATTCCTTTTTACACATTCAAGTCCTTTTTATCCACACAAATGTAAGATTCTTTCGATAAATCCGATACTTTTTTGCCCATTAATTTCCTCTTTTCATAAAACTTTCCTATCTTTGGTTATAGATAAACTAAAAATATACAGTTATGGAAGCAAAATCGTATGGTTCATTAGTAGAAGTCTACAGAGGTGGTCTGTGGGAAGCCGAACTGATAAAAGGATTATTGGAATCGGCAGGCGTATCAGCAATGTTGAAAGACGAAACTCTTTCCGCCGTAACCTCACCTTATTCCGGAATAGGAGGAGAAGTATTGGTTATGGTGAATAAGGAAGAAGAAGTATATGCACGAAAAGTAGTAGAACGGAGACAGGTATGAAAACAATTGTCGTGGCATTTCTTCTTATCATCACACTTGCCATAAGCGACGTAAGTGCCGAGAGTTTACAACCTGCTGCATGGCAAGCCTACGGGATTGCCTTCCAGGCACCCGCAGGCTATACCGTAGAAGACGACTCGGAAGAAGGTTACATCATCAGCACCCCCACTTATTTCATCACAGTGCAACTGCTCGACGGTGAAGGCATTCAACGTTCAGAAATAGCCCAAGAATTGAAAAACGTTGCGACAGATGACGAAGTGACCCAGCAAAGCCCTACCGTCGATTTCGAACTTCCGCAATTCTACGGAGTGTTCCTACGCGGAAATTGTGAAAGCGACCAATGTCTGTACAGTTACCTGCTCACCAAAGAAGACACGAGCGGCTTCTATGTTTCTATTGTATACACCGACCCTGCCGACCCACTTCCTGAAACCATACTGAAAAGTTTTACCCTTGAAGAATAACCCTCATAAGAAAATGAAAATATCATTCCCTTTCGGATTGTCTGCGACTGCTCTTTTTCTGGCACTGGTTGCCTGTACCCTATCCTTATGGGCACAAACCTCCGAAAAGCCATCCTCTTCTGCCACATTGTCCAACAGTTGCATCGAAGTGCCACAAAGCATGACCTTCTGTGGCGAAACCATCTCGCTTGCCCGCTTTGACCGCCGCGAACGTATGGATCGCGAACTGCTAGCCTTTTCATATATGCACAGTACCACTTTGCAGATGATTAAACGCGCCAACCGCTACTTTCCCATTGTAGAATCGATCCTGCGCGAAAACGGCGTACCCGATGATTTCAAATACCTGATGTCTATTGAAAGCAACAACAATCCACTGGCACGTTCAGTTGCCGGCGCAGCAGGTCTATGGCAATTTATGCCCGCCACAGGACGCGAATTCGGACTGGAAGTAGGCAATTCAGTCGATGAGCGCTACCACGTAGAGAAATCTACCCGTGCCGCCTGCCGCTATCTGAAACAAGCTTATGCACGTTTCGGAAGCTGGATAAGTGTAGCTGCGTCCTACAATGCCGGACAAGGACGTATCTCACGTGAACTCGACCGGCAATACGAAGAAGATGCCCTTGACCTCCAACTGGTTGAAGAAACTGCCCGCTATGTTTACCGCATCCTTGCAGCCAAAATGCTGTTTGCCGACCCCACCCGTTTTGGTTTCCGCTTGCACGCATCCGATCTCTATCCTCCCATCCCTTACCGTGAAATCAAAGTAGAAGAAACCATCGAGGACTTGCCCCGTTTCGCCAAGAGCCAAGGCATCACATACGCCCTGCTGCGCACGATGAATCCCTGGCTCCGCTCACGTACCCTGCACGTTCACGGCTCGAAAACGTACTACCTCCGCATCCCTGACAAAGAAGGTATGTACTACAATCCGCGTGTCACCTTCCCGCACGACCCGAAATGGGTAGTAGAATAAGCTTTCTTCCTACTTGAAATGCAAGCCTCAAATGGCTGATATATTCCCGCGGCATTCATTTATGTATTTTGTATATGCCACAGGATAGAGAGGATGTGCACTCTACGGAAGCGGTACGAAATGTGCTGAGCAATGCACAAATCCATACCGCGCATGGTATAACTCCCAGCCCGGTGTCCGATAACTTCTGCCAACTCCTTTTCAATCCTGATTAGCATGATGCAAAAAAGCCGCTCCTCCATCACGAAGGGGCGGCTCACATTTATAGTTATAGGTGTATAAAGTTTTTATGCTTTTTACAAGCAATGATTATTGAGCCAACTTGCCGTCTGAGCCCAATACGTTAACGATTTTGTGTTTGTACATCTTTTCCATTTCGTCACGAGCCGGGCCCAAATATTTACGCGGGTCGAATTCAGCCGGTTTTTCGAACAATACCTTACGAACAGCAGCTGTCATGGCAAGACGAGAGTCAGAATCGATGTTAATCTTGCAAACTGCAGATTTAGCAGCCTTACGCAATTCGTCTTCAGGAATACCGATAGCAGCTTCCAGCTTGCCTCCGTACTTATTAATCATGTCTACATATTCCTGAGGAACTGAAGATGATCCGTGCAATACGATGGGGAAGCCCGGAAGTTTTTCCATTACAGCATCCAATACGTCGAATGCCAAAGGAGGAGGAACCAGACGACCTGTCTTCGGATCTACGTGGCATTGTTCGGGTTTGAACTTGTATGCACCGTGAGAAGTACCGATAGAGATAGCCAACGAGTCGCAACCTGTACGGCTAGAGAAGTCGATAACTTCTTCAGGGTTAGTATAAGTATGGTGTTCTGCAGAAACTTCATCTTCTACACCAGCCAATACACCCAGTTCACCTTCTACAGTTACATCATATTGATGAGCGTATTCAACGACTTTCTTAGTCAAAGCAACGTTTTCTTCGTAAGGCAGGTGAGAACCGTCAATCATCACTGAAGAGAAACCGAGGTCTACGCAAGACTTGCAGAGTTCGAAAGAATCTCCGTGGTCGAGGTGAAGAACGATTTCAGGATGTTCGCAACCCAATTCTTTAGCAAATGCTACAGCACCTTCAGCCATGTAACGAAGCAAGGTCTGGTTTGCATAGTTACGCGCACCTTTAGAAACCTGCAGGATAACCGGAGATTTTGTTTCTACCGAAGCTTTGATGATAGCCTGCAGCTGCTCCATATTGTTGAAGTTGAAAGCCGGGATAGCGTATCCACCTTTAATTGCTCTAGCAAACATCTCTCTGGTGTTTACCAAGCCTAAGTCTTTGTAATTAACCATTGTTGTACGTTTTATAATTGTTAGTGAAATTAATTCCATTGCAAATGTAAAAAGAAATGTGGCAAATCCACCACATTCTTCCCGAAAAAACAATCCATGTTAAGGTGTTTTATTAAAATTCACACGTTTTTTTTAAGAATCAGCAAGGATGCAAAGTGAAGGTAGCAAAAACAACAAACGGCTGACAACCAAACACCCTGCCCCCCTTTGAAGAATAAAAAACAAAGAAAGCATTGTTTATTTCCGGTTTTCATCTCCTTAATCAAGAAATCTGCGAATTCTCTCGTGAAAAAACATCCAAAACTTTTTCTATTTCAAAGAAAAGCCGTATCTTTGCAACCCGAAACAAACCATTACACAACAATGTCCGAAAAGAGAATCGGATGTTACCAACAAAACATTGAATAATAACAATAAAAAGTATATACTGAAATGAAAAAAGGCATTCATCCTGAAAACTACCGTCCGGTAGTATTTAAAGACATGTCAAATGGCGACATGTTCTTGTCACGTTCAACTTGTGCAACCAAAGACACAATCGAATTCGAAGGCGAAACTTATCCTTTGGTAAAGTTGGAAATCTCCAGTTCTTCTCACCCGTTCTATACAGGTAAATCAAAATTGGTTGATACCGCAGGACGTGTAGACAAGTTCATGAGCCGTTACAACCGCATTAAGAAATAAAAATTTCGTATTTTGTTCCATAACAAGACCGGGCATCCTGCATTCCAGCAACGATGTCCGGTCTTGTATTATTTATCCATTGTCCTTTTCCCGGATTTCCACGCGGCGGATTTTCCCGCTGATAGTCTTAGGCAATTCTTCGACAAATTCTATCACACGCGGATATTTATAAGGAGCAGTTACCCGCTTCACATGATCCTGAAGTTCCTTTATCAAGTCGGGACCGGCTTTTGCCTTATAATCTTTTGCCAATACAATGGTAGCCTTCACCACCTGACCGCGGATTTCATCAGGCACTCCCGTTATGGCACACTCTACTACGGCTGGATGGGTCATCAGGGCACTTTCCACTTCGAACGGACCGATGCGATACCCCGAACTCTTGATGACATCATCGGCACGTCCTACAAACCAATAGTAACCATCTTCGTCACGCCAAGCCACATCACCGGTGTAATATACTCCATCGTGCCAAGCCTCACGGGTCAGTTCGGGCGCACGATAATATTCCTTGAACAACCCCAGCGGTTTGCCTTTGTCGGTACGTATCACGATTTGTCCTTGTTCGCCATCCTCGGCAGAGCGGCCGTCAGGCTTCAACAGGTCTATCTGATATTGAGGATTAGGCACACCCATGCTTCCCGGCTTGGGTTCCATCCACGGAAAAGTGGCAAGTGTCAAGGTAGTTTCGGTCTGTCCAAATCCTTCCATCAAACGGATGCCCGTTATCTTCAAAAAGGTTTCGTAAACCGAATAGTTCAACGCCTCACCCGCCGTGGTACAATACTCCAATGAAGACAAGTCGTATTTGCTCAAGTCCTCACGGATAAGGAAGCGGTAAATGGTGGGAGGTGCACAAAGTGAAGTGATGTGATAATCGTGAATCTTCTTCAGAATATCAGAAGGTGTAAACTTCTCGTGGTCGTAGACGAAAATGTTAGCCCCTGCTATCATCTGCCCATACAGTTTTCCCCATACAGCCTTGCCCCAGCCTGTATCGGCAATGGTAAAATGCAGGCTGTCTTCGTGCAGGTTATGCCAGAAGCTCGCCGTAGTGATATGTCCCAAAGGATAGGTGAAATCGTGTGCCACCATCTTCGGTTCGCCGGTAGTGCCCGAGGTGAAGTACATCAACATGATGTCATCGTTGGTGTTTACATTCGCGGGACGTGTGAAAGGTGCAGCATTTTCGATGCCTTTATGAAAATCCTCAAATCCTTCGGGATACTCAGGACCTACGCTGACCAGCTTTTCTACGCTGGGTGACTGAGGCATTGCATCTACGATATGTTTCAGAATCACTCCTTCACCCGCAGCTACAATCATCTTGATAGTAGCAGCCTGACACCGATAGACAATGTCTTTCTTCGTCAGCAGGTGGGTAGCAGGGATCGCCACAGCTCCTATCTTGTGCAAAGCGATAATCGAAAACCAGAACTCATAGCGGCGTTTCAATATCAACATCACTTTGTCGCCCTTGCCTATTCCCAGACTCTGGAAATAAGAAGCGGTCATATCGGTATATTTCTTCAAATCGGCGTAAGTGAACTGGATACATTCGCCTTTGTCATTGGTCCACAACAGTGCATTCTTTTCCGGACGTTCTGCTGCCCAAGCATCCACGATGTCGTACCCGAAATTGAAATTCTCAGGCACATTTACTCTAAAATTCTTGATGAAATCCTCTTGCGAGGAGAAAGTTGTCTGACTTACAAATCTTTCTAACATACGTGTTTCGTTTTTTTCACCACAAAGAACACAGAGGCATACGGAGGAAAATTTAAAACCTCTGTGATACCCTGTCTCCCCTGTGGTGAATTTCCATTATATAAACCAATTTTATTGCATCACTACCGCAAGGAACTTCACGGTTTTTCCATCAAGCGCCAACATGCCGTGCGGCTTGCTTGAATCGAAATACAGGCTGTCACCCGGATTCAGTATCAGTTCTTTCCCATTGATGTTCAATAACAGGCGGCCTTCTATTACTAAGTTGAACTCTTGTCCTTCGTGTGTGTTAAAGTATACGGCAGTACCTTCGGGTTTAGGTTCTACCGTCACAATAAACGGGTCGGCTATCCTGTCCTTAAATCCCGAAGCGAGTGATTCATACTTATAAGCCTTGGTACGTTCTACCGAAACTCCTGTCCCTTTACGGGTAAGGAAATACGATTTCATCTTCGGCTCCTCACCAAACATCAGTTCATCTAGCGTAATGCCATATTTGTGGGCGATGCGTTGCAAAAGACTGACCGAGAGGTCGCTTTCTCCTGATTCAAGGGCACGGTATTCTTCAGCTGTCAGTTTACAGTCCGATGCCACTTCTTCCACGCTTAGCTCCAATGCGTCGCGCAATCCCCGCAAACGCTCGGCAATTTGTTTTATCTGTTCATCCATATCTATAATTCTGTTAGTTCTTGCCAAAATTACGAAAGATTTTGATAAGGAACGGCAGAAAATTGGAAAAATTATAAAAATAGTACGCCTTCAAGTCAAAAAGGCCTCTTACTCATTTCATTAGACAAAATGAGACACAATAACGGACAAAGTGAAAGCGACAAGTAACTCTTAGCACTTTGTCTGATATAAAGAATCAATAACTTTGCAAAAAATTAATATCTTATAACAATGTAGGCTTATGAATTTACGACTTCTTTTTTTATTGGCAACATGCTTTATGTTATCAACTGTACACGACATACAAGCACAAGTAGAACGAAACGCCATTTATAAAATAGGTATAGGGCACTTTAATTACACTCCGAAAGGAGAAAATGACAATGCCGGCAAAGTATTGAAAAATATCACTTCATCAATTATAAAAGGGAAAAATACCACCCAGCTGTCCGATTATGCCGATGATGTAAGGGCAAGTATCGCCAAAGGATTCGGGAATGTAGTCAGACTGCAGGTGATAGACGGGAAAACATTTCAAAACGAAAAACTTCAAGACAAAAATCTTCTTTACACAGACGGAACCATTGTCAGCATCAGTGCTACATCCAACGGTCCTTCGCTTAAAGAACGGAAAAGGCTGAAAAATTCAGCGTTTACACCTTATACGAATGTGGAAGCCAACATAAGCGTAACCGTTAATGTAAAGAATGCATATACCGGTGTGATGGAAGACAGCCGTACTTTCAATGCCAGTGGTTCTGATACAGCCAGCGAAGACAAGGCGGTGACGGCAGCACTCAGTAACCTTTCCGGAATCATTGCCGGTTATTTCAATGCCAGGTATCCCGTCAATGCCACTATCATAGAGCGGGGTGAAATAAAAAAAGAAAAACAAAAAACGGTATACATTGATTTAGGCACTTCGCTGAGTGCTTACAAAGGCCAGCAGTTTGATGTCTATTCGGTAAAGGAGATTGCCGGGAAAGAGGCACGGATTGAAATCGGCCGTTTGAAAGTAGAAGAAGTACTGGGAGAGGAATTAAGCCTATGCAAAGTTACAAAAGGAGAGAAAGAAATAAAAACGGCATTAGATAACGGAAGCACATTAGTGGTTACCGTCAGAAGATGAGATTAATAATCCTAAAATAAAAAGTATGAAAACAAAGCAAAAAATTCAAAGAATGAAACAAATGATGCTTCTCATTTGTTGTTTGTTACCCATCTTTTCATCCTGTTCTTCGGATGAAAGCAGTACTGCAAATTTTACAGTGAGATACCAAGAACACTCTCCTTGGACCATAGACCCAGCCATTGTTGAAACCATCTTGGAATACCAAGACCAGCAACAGCTGATAAATAACTCTATCCCCATCACCATCGACCATGCCGAACTTACAGACGAAGATCTCAGGGATATGGCTATGCAGGCAGCCGGCCAAGCCTTCCAAAACATGGAAAAATACGATTATAATCAGGTAATACGGGATGCCGGACTCAGTGTTTCTGAGCCTGTCACCTTAACAATCAGCTATCAAGTAGGACTTATAGGGAATTGGGGAGACGACTTTATCTCTTACGTAAGTTTCCCATTGAAAATCAACCTTCAATAATCCATGCACACCGACCGGAATCCGGACGACTCTCTGTTTGTGTGATTTCATTCAAACTGAGAGTCGTTCTCTTTTCCGAATGCCTTCATATATTGTGCCGGAGTCATGCCACACACCTTATAGAAAGCCCGGTAGAAAGTGCTATGACTGTTGAAACTTGCTTCTTTGGCTATCGCATCAAATGACAGGTTCGGTTTTTCTTTCATCAACTTTATCGCATATTCCACACGCAAACGATTCAGATAAGAACTCACATTATCTGCATTGGCATACTTACGGAGGATACGCGGCAAATCGTTCTTATTGATATTGCTCAAGCTTATCAGTTCATCTCGGCCAAAATCGGGCTGGAGGAAAAGCTTGTCTTTCACTACGGCATATTCCATACGTAAAAAACGCCTGTTCTCCATCGAGATGTTATCTGCACAATCCGATACCGAGTCCGAAATTCCTGTTCCATCAGGTTGGCTTTCCTGATTTTTCCCTTTTTCATCCAACAATGCTTCAGGATTTCCACAACAAACCTTATGCAATTCTTCACGTTGTGCCAACAGTTCTTCGATTTGCTTTACAGCTATGCGGTTTTTCCGACGGGTAATAGTCAGATTCCGGCAAGCAATCACTAAAAAGATTACCAAAAAGAACAATAAGCAACATAAACCACCCATCAGGAAATTGCGCTTCTGCACTTCAACCTGCGTATTTGCCAGTTGCAATTCTTTCTCATGCAAGCGGAAAACCGTAGCATACTCATGTGCCCGACTCGCCTGTTCACGGCTATAAATGCTATCGAGCAACACAGTAAGCCGTTGCTGGTAGGCATCCGCTTTCTCATAAAGTTTCAACCCACGATATGCCTGGGCAAAACGGTCTAATATCACACTATAATTATAGTTTAACGTATCATTGCCATTTCCTCCCTGCCGGTAAGCCAGCATATCAACCGTATTCAAACGCAGCACTTCCTCATATCGCCGCATCTCCAACAAGTATGGAACAATCTCACTGGCACCGAAAGGTGACTTTGACATTTCGGTCTGTTCAAAACGATTGTAATATTCAGCCGCTTCTTCCTTTTTACCTGCCAGTAAAAAAATGTATGCCATTTTCGAATAACAATACCCATATTGCTGGTCAATGTATCCGGCAGGCGGACCAGACATCTTGCTCATGCGACGTATCAATGCCTCACGCAGTTTGCCTATTTTAATGGCTTCCTCATAATTACCACTATCAATAAAGATTCCCATCATTCCACCATAAGCTGTAGAAAGGCGTGCCATGACACTTACATTTTTGGTATCTTCGATAAGACTGATGCCCTTCCGGTAAAATGTCAGAGCCTCATCCCTCCGCTCCATATTCCGGTGCATGCGTCCTAAATTAAAATATACGCTAGCCTCTTTATCCGGTCTATCCAATTGACGTGCCAGCTCCATCATCTGCTTTCCGAAACGGATAGCATCTTCGTTTTTCCCCTGTTCGACCAAAGTCGTAAGCAACATTGCCAGCACTCTCAGTTTCCGCATGGGAACCAACCGTATAGAGTCTTGAGCCAAAGCTTTCCGCGCAAATCTTTCCTCCAGCAGATATTCACCCCTTACCTCATAACACATGCTTCGCAACATGTCTATCTCGAAAGGCTGTAACCCTGGCACATGATGCTCTTCGATGGAATCCAACAGTTGTAATGTCTGGTTGGGTTCCTGCAAATGAATCCGTTGTATGTATTCAAAACTGATGACACTATCGGGCACCTCCGATACTGCCCAACATTGCCCCACTCCCAATAGGAAAAGGAATAAACAGATAATTTTCATGTCTCTAAAAACCACATTTTGATGGCAAATATAGATAAAAAAAGAATGCCTGCAAAAAACAAATGCATTTCATCCATACATTATCTGTCATTCCAGATACAAATAATCGTAATGCACCAGCGGACGTTTTCCATGTTTGCCCAACATCAGTCTGGCATCTGCCGAACTTACTCCGATACGCCCTACCCCTATCTGTATTCCTCCGGCATCCATAATCCTCACAATATCATCTTTTTCGAAATCTCCCTTGATGCATGTTACACCTACCGGCAGGATACTTACTGCCTTCTTGCCTTTTAATGCCTCTACAGCCTGAGCGTTTAAATGCAACTCTCCCTTGGCGAACCCTTCACTATGGGCTATCCATTTCTTTACACTCGATACAGCTTCGGATGCAGGCACAAACCGTGTACAAACCGTGTCTTCGGGATACTCCAGCAAATCGGTCAGAATATTATCCCGTTTTCCATTGGCGATAATAACCGTGATACCCTCGTCTGCTACTTTACGGGCAATAGTGGTCTTGGTAAGCATACCACCCCGACCGAATCCGGATTTTTCGGTCTGTATATAGTCGGACAGATCTTTCCCTTGCTCTACTTCCCGTATCACCGAAGTGCCAGGCTCTGAAGGCGAACCATTGTAAATGCCATCGATGTTGCTCAGGATAATCAACGCCTGCGCATCAAGCATCGAAGCCACCAAGCCCGAAAGCTCATCGTTATCCGTAAACATCAGTTCGGTCACCGAAATGGTATCGTTTTCATTGACTATGGGAATCACTCCGTTCTCCAGCATCACCTGCATGCAATGCCGTTGGTTCAGGTAATGCCGGCGTGTGCCAAAACTTTCTTTCGTGGTCAACACCTGCCCTACGGCTATGCCGTGCTCGCGGAACAGTTCATAATAACGGTTGATTAATTTGGCTTGCCCTACGGCCGAATACAGTTGCCGTTGGTCTACGCTGTCCAACTTACGCGAAACCTTTATCTCACTCCGCCCCGAAGCGACTGCTCCTGAAGAGACCAGCACCACTTCCACTCCTGCCTTGTGCAACTCTGCTACCTGGTCGACCAGTGCCGACATACGGGTCACGTCCAGAGTCCCGTCCTTCCGTGCCAGCACATTGCTTCCTATTTTTACCGTTATCCGACTGTATTGATATGCCATATTTCCCTATACCTTATATTATATATACTTGATTCACCCTGGCCGCACCACAGACGACATAGATTCGTACCTTTCATTTCTGCCATCCACACTCCGGCAACAGGAATACAAAAGTATAAAATTTCCGTGGAATAACCTTGCACTTTTCAGCGGATTGAGCCAAGAAGGTTTCTTTTTTTCATTTTCCGATAGGCGGAAGGCGTTACTCTATACCTTCGCTTAAAGGCAGTTCCGGCACTCCAGCATTCCTTCGGCATATTCGCTTACCGCAAGGACGGCTAATCCACACAGCTGTACCGACATTCCATACGATATTCATCGAACAGAGGAGATAACAGTATCAGCCAGTTTTATAATATAGAAACTAAAGTTTAAGAGCAATGAAACTGTGGTTTTAATGATATAAAACTATGGTTTCAATGCTCTGGAACTACTGACACTTATAACTTCCTCTGGAAAGGCATACAGAAGACATCGGATTTTTATCTTATCGCGTAAAACAAAGCGGACGTCAAACGAAAAGCAATACACGGATTTTTAGTACAACCTGATACAAAATACAAAGGTTTTTATTAAGTTTGCAAACAAAAAACGTTATGAATCGAACTTCACGTACAAAAAAACCTATTCATATCAGACAAATCCTTTGGTTGCTCTTGCTACTGTTCTTCTGCTATTACGAGTTGTTTCCCCTGTCGGAAGCTGACACATTTTTCTTCCCGACCTTGTTTCTCCTCAGCTTGTGGTTCACCGCACAGCGCCGGCGCATACTCCCCCTTGCATGGCATAACGCACTTGCCTCTTTCCTGCATCCTCTCACGGTGCGCCTGCGTGTATTCCATATCTGGCAGATACGTGGCAATGTAGCTCCGCCACTGAACACTAAACCTTGCACGTGCAAGAATTGTGGCAATACGTTCACGGGCAACTACTGTCCGCGGTGCGGACAAAGCCGCAACACTCCGCGATATGTACTGAGAGGCATTGTGGGCAATATACTCCGAACCGTGTTCCGCGTAGACGGGAAGTTCGCCCATACCCTGCTGGAACTACTCTACCGTCCCGGACACATGATGCGCGACTTCATCCGTGGACGGCGCATAGGTTATACCCTCCCGCTGGCAATGGTATTCCTGATGACCGCCTTCTATACGCTCACCGCCCAGCTGATAATACCCGAAATACGGGAAAAGAAAGAAGAACAGACCGCAAAGAAAAACGATGTTCCACTCACAAAAGCAGAAACCCTGCAAGCTACCATCGACAAGCTGGAACTCGAAAAAGGACAGACAGACAATCCAGCCATGCAAAAGAGCCTTGAAATTTCCATCAGCGAAATAGAAAAGACACTAGCCGAAATACAACGCCAAGACTCCATTGCCGGCAAGCCCCAGTTTAATAGCGACCTTGATGAAATATCGTCCTCCGTCTACACAAAAGTAGAAACATGGCTGGAAGATGTACCCTTTCTGGCGAATGTATGGAACCTGCTGAAACGATGGGGGCACGGCAACAAGGCTTTTCACATTCTTCTTACCCTGCCCTTGCTTGCCGTCGCCACCCGCTGGGCATTCTACCGGCGCAGGAAACCCGACATGTTCAACCTGATGGAACATATCCTCATACAGGCATACATCGCTACACAGATTTTGCTTATCAGTACCCTTGTAGTACCGTTCAATGGCACGGCACACGTAGACGACCTCTATGAAGTCCCCTTCTGGTTCATCTTCCTCCTTTTCTGGTGGGACTATCACCAACTATACCTCTACACATGGTGGCGCAGCTTCTGGAAGACGGTCCTGATGTTCACTTACTGTCTGGTGATAGTGGTCATCCTCGCCACGATAGGTGTACTGTTGCTTTGCCTGGTACAAGGAACCACCACGCTTCATTTGTAAATATGCAGGGAATTGTCTACTTTTGTACCCAGAAATACAAGTCAACTTATGGTCAAAGCAATCTTTTTCGACATAGACGGGACATTGGTATCATTTCATACCCATACCATTCCCGAATCTACCCGCCAAGCTCTTGCCGCTGTACGCGAAAAGGGAATCAAGGTATTCATCGCAACCGGACGCCCCAAAGTATTGATGCAAAAAGCAGTGGGCAATCTGCCTTTTGACGGCTACATCACCTTGAACGGTGCCTATTGCTTCACTTCCGACCACAAAGACATCTACAAAGGCAGCATTCCGGAAGATGACATCGAACGCCTCATCCTGTTCAATAAACAACATCCGGAACTCCCGTTCGTATTCGTCCACGACGATACATGGTTCATCACAGGGGTGAACGAGGCTGTACAGGAAGTAGCAGACCTGATAAAAATCGACATACCTCCCGTACAACCCATCGAATATGCACGAGGCAAGGAAATTCTGCAAATCATGGGCTACTTCAAGGCGGATGATGATAACAAAGTATTTTCGGGTATACTGAAACACTGCGAACCGATGCGCTGGTATCCCCTCTTTGCCGACATCATCGCCCGTGGAAACAGCAAAAGCCACGGCATCGACAAGGTCATCGCACACTATGGAATCGACCTGAAAGAAACCATGGCATTCGGCGACGGAGGCAATGACATTCCGATGCTACGCCACGTGGGCACAGGCATAGCCATGGGCAACGCTACTCTCGAAGTACAAAACGCGGCCGACTATGTAACCACTTCAGTAGATGAAGACGGTATTCTGAATGCGCTGAAGCATTTCGGCGTGTTGTGATAAAACTCACCACAGAATACACAGATTTGATAAGAAGCTGTTTTGAATTTATCGTGCGATGATTTGGGATGAGTTTTTGAGGCATTTTCGCTTCTGTGATGAGGAAGATAGCGAGCTATCTGACGAAGAACAGGAGCGGAAAGGACCAAAAAATCGCCCAAAGCACACACGAAAACGGATACATCAAGCCAAGAAAAACTTTTTGGAGAAATTCAGAAGCTGTTTTGAATTTATCGTGCGATGATTTGGGATGAGTTTTTGAGGCATTTTCGCTTCTGTGATGAGGAAGATAGCGGGCTATCTGACGAAGAACAGGAGC
>NZ_NFJA01000052.1:0-27060 GCF_002159615.1 Bacteroides sp. An279 | reverse complement strand
GACGAAGAACAGGAGCGAAAAGGACCAAAAAATCGCCCAAAGCACACACGAAAACAGATACATCAAGCCAAGAAAAACTTTTTGGAGAAATTCAAAACAGCTTCTTATACTTCCCACAGTATTACTTTGTGCATTTTGTATATGCCGCGTAGTAGAGACGATGCGCACATCGTCTCTACAGAAACGGTGCGAAATGTGTCAAAGAAAAAAACAAAGCATGTATTCTGATGAACATAAGTGAATTGACCGTTTAATATAAGTAACTCGACCGTTTCACATAAGTAAGTCAGTCCTATCACTTATGTTCACTTGAAAAGGCTTTTGGCCTCCTTCTAACTTCTTTTATCTACTAGCATTTTTGGTAAATTCAAACTTTACCAGACTCAAGACAACTATTCTATTCTGGTTAACCAAATAAGCAAGAAGAGGCTGTCCTAAATTTATTTAAGACAGCCTCTTTATCAAGTAATTACAGATATAACAATTAAGCCTCTTCTGCTACTACCTCAAAAGGAATTTCCACAGAAACTTCCTTATGCAGTTTCACTATAGCTACGTAATGACCGACCTCTTTAACCTGGTCTTTTACTACAATAATCTTACGATCAATATTATGTCCTAACTTGGCCAGTTCATCAGCAATCTGAATGTTACCAACAGAACCGTAAATAACACCTGTTGCACTTACCTTAGTCGGGATTGTCAATGAAACACCTTTCAATGATTCAGCAACAGCTTCCGCATCTTTCTTGATCTTTTCCAATTTATGAGCACGCTGTTTCAACTCTTCAGCCAACATTTTCTTTGCAGACGGTGAAGCGATAACAGCTTTGCCGGTCGGAATAAGATAGTTACGGCCATAACCAGACTTCACGGTTACAATATCATTCTTGTAGCCCAAGTTAGCTACGTCTTCTTTCAAAATTATTTCCATACTTATTCCTCCTTATATTATTTCATCAAGTCAGTTACAAAAGGCAGCAATGCCAAATGACGGGCTCTCTTTACAGCCTGTGCGATACGGCGCTGATATTTCAAAGAAGTTCCGGTAATACGACGCGGAAGAATTTTACCCTGTTCGTTCAAGAATTTCTTCAAGAATTCAGGATCTTTATAGTCAATATACTTAATGCCACTCTTTTTGAAACGACAATATTTCTTTTTCTTTACATCTACTGAGGGCGGAGTTAAATATCTGATTTCTGATTGTTGCTGTGCCATAATTAATTTTCCTCCTTTTTAGTTGATTTTAAACTTCTTCTTTTTGCAGCATATTCTGCAGCATACTTATCCATTCTGAAAGTCAAGAAACGGATTACTCGCTCATCACGGCGATAATTAACTTCCAATTTCGCAATGACCGAAGGATCAGCCTTAAACTCGATAAGCTGGTAAAAGCCCGTAGATTTCTTCTGAATGGGATAAGCCAGTTTCTTCAATCCCCAGTTTTCCTCATTGATAATCTCAGCACCTTCCTGAGTCAGGATAGCCTTGAACTTGTCTACCGCTTCCTTCATCTGTGCATCAGACAAAACGGGAGTCAAAATGAAAACGGTTTCGTATTGATTCATACTATTCGTTAATTAAATTAATTAATACTATTTTTTATTTGCGGCGCAAAGTTACGACTTTTTCTCTAATTCACAAACATTTGTACACTTTTTTATGTATAAAATACGGATTGACATAGAATTGCATCCAAAGACACATACACCCTATGCCAATCCGCGTCCCAAGAACCTTGTCAATAAAGGAAATCAATCCTGTTCGGGAGTAATGAGCTTATATCCCTTTCCGTGAATATTAATAATTTCTATCGAATCATCTTCTTTCAAATGCTTACGCAACTTGGTGATATACACATCCATACTGCGAGCATTGAAATAATTGTCATCAATCCAAATGGTTTTCAAGGCAAAATCACGCTGAAGAATTTCGTTGGCATGTGCGCATAACAGTCCTAACAATTCCGATTCCTTTGTAGTAAGCTTGGTCTGCTTATCGCCTATAGACAGTATCTGTTTTTGAGTATCAAAAGTAAAACGGCCTATCTTGTACATATTGCTTTCTTTGTTACGTTTACCACGCACACGACGCAAGATGGCTTCGATACGGAACGTCAATTCCTCCATACTGAACGGTTTTGTAATATAGTCATCGGCACCAATCTTAAAACCTTCCAGAATATCTTCTTTCAAAGTCTTTGCTGTAAGGAAGATAATAGGAATTTCCGCATTTGCCTGCCGGATTTCCTGAGCTAGCGTAAAGCCGTCCTTCTTCGGCATCATAACATCCAATACACACAAATCATACTTATTCTTCAAGAAAGCTTTATAACCGGCTTCACCATCCGGAAATAATTCGGCAGAATATCCTTTAGCCTGTAAATATTCTCTTAACAACATGCCAAGATTCTCATCATCTTCGCACAACAAAATACGTAATTTCTCGTCCATTTTATTCATCTTTAAATAAAGGTAATACAATAATAAATTTAGTACCCACATTCAGTTCACTTTCGGCACGAATCGTACCTTTGTGATCTGTAATGATCTTTTTCACATAGGCCAAGCCCAAACCAAAGCCCTTCACATCATGCAAATTGCCGGTATGAACCCGGTAGAACTTCTCAAATATTTTTTTCAGGTTTTCCTTCTTTATGCCAATGCCATTATCTTCAATAGATATATGAAGCTTACCAGACTCATTCCACGTACGGACTTTCAGATGGATATTGACATCCGGTTTCTTATACTTTAACGCATTGTCAAGCAAGTTAAAAATCACATTCGTAAAATGCATCTCGTCTACATAGATAAACGGATCATCTGCATCCAAAGCAACATCCAACGCGCCGTTACAATTCTCCACTTTCAACCGGAAAGTATTCGTAACATTGTATATCAATTCATTGGCATCCACTTCTTTCTTCTTTAATGTTGCTTTCTGACGCTCGAACATAGACATCTGCAACACCTTTTCCACCTGAAAACGCAAACGCTTTGTCTCATCATTGATAACTCCCGATATGTGTTTAAACATTGCAGGAGATTTACCTACCGCCGGATCATTCAACATTTGCGCAGCCAAAGAAATAGTCGAAATCGGAGTTTTGAACTCATGCGTCATGTTATTAATAAAATCGTTTTTGATTTCGGTAAGTTTCTTTTGACGGAAAATAATGTATATGGTAAATATAAATGTCACCAGCAATACCAGCGTAAATATGATAGAAGGTATCATAAACCGCACCGAACTGAAAATGTAATTATCCATTGTCGGGAAAAATACATTTACAAATCCCATCTTAGCAGGTGGATCTTTTTCAAAAAGCAAACGGGAATAGATTTTTTCATTATCATATTCATAATCTGAACACCGGTACACTTCTTTCCCATCCCGATCAGTTACTGTAAAATGATAAGGTATATCTACCCCATTGTTTTTCAGTTCTGAGTTCAAATAATAATCCAGCTGTTTAAAGTTAATCCGTTCCTTCAGCGGCTTGTCACTGGCCGTATATAAAATATTGTAAATCACCTCGTCCAACAATGCACGCTGGTAAACATAACGTTCCTTTAATATTTCCTGCAGGTTTCGAGAAGTCTGCGGAATATTCTTTCCGGTCGAAATAATCACCTTAGGCACACTGGAGGGACGATTAATAATCGTTTTCCATTCAAAACTGGAGAAAGTGCTCCCATCAGGTGAAGTCACCGTATAACGGCGATGTTCTACCACATCCCGGTCACTATCCTTAGCCAATGTCTGTTGACGAAACTGATCGGAAATACGTGCCGCACGTTCTGTTGCAGCCACATCTTTTTCCAAATACTTTTTCGTTTCTACCAATTCCAAATTATGAACTGCCTGAGCAAGGCTTCGTCCTACATTTTCTTCGAACTGCTCCTTACGCATCTTGACCATCTCTTCTATATAGCTTACCTGCAAATACAGCAAACTGAGAAAAGACAATCCCATAACGATTCCTAATATCCAAATAGTTGACTTTTTCATGAGGGCAAAATTAAACCGCTACCTGTTACAATACACCTTGCTTAACATGTTTTAATCCGAGATTCTCTTATATTAACTGAAAATTCCATTTAACATATCAAAACAAGCACTTCAGAAGCAATCAGCACTTACTCAGTTGCAAAATTAATAAAATTTTAAATCAATAACAAATAAATATCCCTAATAGTTTAAGTTTAGTTAAACAAAAAAAGGCCGTATTTTAAGAAATACGACCTTTTAATGTATGAAAACAATAAGCTACTTACATTTCATCCTTTTCCTGTTCTTCGAATTCTTTCATCAATTTCGTCTGAACATCAGTTGGAACCAACTCATAACTTGCAAACTTCATAATGAATGAGGCGCGTCCTCCTGTCAACGAGCTCAATGCAGTAGAATAATTAGACATTTCTTTCAAAGGTACTTTGGCAGCCAGTTTTTCGTAGCCTTTCTCACTACTCATACCCATAATCATGCCCCGACGACCTTGCATATCGCTCATTACATCACCTAACTTATCACTCGGACAGAACACTTCCACATCATAAATAGGCTCCAATATTTTGGGACCTGCATTCTTAAACGCCTCACTGAAAGCATGACGCCCTGCCAGCATAAAAGAAATTTCATTTGAATCGACCGGATGCATTTTACCATCATAAACAATAACCCGCACATCCCGGGCGTATGACCCAGTCAACGGTCCTTGTTCCATACGGCTCATAATACCTTTTAATATAGCAGGCATAAAACGGGCATCAATAGCACCACCTACCACACTATTAATAAATACCAACTTTCCGCCCCATTCCAAATCAATGGTTTCAGTTCCTTTTACTGTAACCTTAAATTCCTGGCCGTTAAACCTATAGACGTCTGGAGCAGGCATTCCTTCATAATAAGGCTCCACAATCAGATGCACTTCACCGAACTGTCCTGCCCCACCCGATTGCTTCTTGTGACGATAATCGGCACGTGCTGCCTTCGTAATAGTCTCCCGATAAGGAATTTTAGCCTCAATAAACTGTACAGGCAATTTTTCATTATTCTCCAAACGCCATTTTAACGTACGCAAATGAAATTCCCCTTGGCCATGAACTAAAATCTGCCTCAATTCTTTCGACTGTTCGATAACCCATGTCGGGTCTTCTTCACGCATACGGTTTAAAATTGACATCATCTTTTCCATATCCGCCTCATTCACCGGTTTAATGGCACGAGTATACTTCGGATTGGGATATTTGATAAAGTTGAAACGATTGTCACAGTCTTTACCATTCAATGTATTTCCGGTCTTTACATCTTTCAGTTTTACCGTACAGCCAATATCACCGGCACGAAGTTCTTCCACTTTTTCACGTATCGAGCCGGCACATACATACAACTGTGCCATACGTTCTTTCGAGCCACGGTCAGCATTAGTCAAGTCATCGCCTTCATGCACCACGCCACTCATTACCTTAAAATATTGCACATCACCAATATGCGGCTCTACAGCCGTCTTGAAAAAATACAATGAAGTAGCGCCATTTGCATCGGGGGGAACAGGCACTCCACGTGTATTATGAACCACCGGCATTTCATCTACAAAAGGAACCACATTGCCTAAAAACTCCATCAAACGACGAACGCCCATATCTTTCCCTGCACAAACACAAAATACAGGGAACATTCCTCGTGCAATCAGCCCTTTACGGATACCTTCACGCATTTCATCCTCGGTAAGGGAATCCGACTCAAAAAATTTCTCCATCAAAGTCTCATCATGTTCAGCCGCAGCTTCTACCAATATTTTATGCCATGCCTGAGCCTTTTCCATTTCTTCAGCAGGAATTTCTTCAATCGTCGGCTCACCGCCTTCCGGTTTCCAAGAATATTTTTTCATTAAAAGTACATCAATCAACGAATTAAAATCGGGACCTGTACTGATAGGATATTGCACTGGTACCACCTTGGAACCATAATTTTCCTTCAATTGCTCCAGCACACGATCAAAATCACATTTTTCACTATCCAACTGATTAACTAAAAATATGACAGGTTTACCCAATTTTTCCGTATAACGGAAATGGTTCTGCGTACCGACCTCTGGTCCACATTGACCATTCAATAACAAAACAGCCGTATCAGTTACATTTAGGGCCGTAATGGCGGCACCAACAAAGTCGTCACTTCCCGGACAATCAATAATATTCAACTTCTTGCCATTCCACTCTACATGATAAACAGTAGAAAAAACAGAATATCCATATTCCTGTTCTACCGGGAAATAGTCACTAACTGTATTTTTAGCAGTAATTCTTCCGCGACGTTTTATAACCCCACTCTCATAGAGCAACGCTTCTGTGAGAGTGGTTTTACCTGATCCATCGTTGCCAAGCAACGCAATGTTTTTAATTTCGTTAGTCTGATATACTTTCATGGTATTCAAGATTTTAATAAACAACAAAAGGATATGCTTTTCATATCTCTTACTTAATGGGGTGCAAATTAGGAATTAATGTCGAGAAATGCAATGTTTTAGCCAGTGTTACTAAACTATGTTTTAAGGCAGATTTTATCTTATGAAATCTCCGTATTCCCTCCAATTGATATACCTTTTGATAGACCTTCAAAACAAAGATATACTTCATAAGCCATTCCAGTTATACTATGCGCGGTATGAATTTGTGCATTTTGTTGATGTCACAGTTCCAGCATGCTGCCTCCGTTCCGTTCACCGCTTCTCTCAACGCAGATAACTTCGTCTGGTGTAAGATTATTAATCTTCCGCTTGTAAGATTAATAATCTTGCAGCCTGAAGATTAATAATCTTACAGCGAATGACCCTATATCATTATTTTAGCAGAATCGGGTCCATCCTTTTCTTCAGTTACAAGACGGATATTGAGGATAAGTAGCCCATAAACTATAAGGCTTCCCAAGCTCATTCATACTATTGAACCAAAGATTATGATAATCTTCATCCAACAGATGAGTTTTAGTTCCCTCACCTACCATCCACGAATCATCATCTATTTCTTTTTCCAACTGTTCATGTTCCCAACCCGCATAACCAGCAAAAAAACGGATAAACCCCTCTACCGGATTTCCATTCAAGATATATTGTATCACCGCCGAGAAATCACCATTCAGATAAAGCCCGTTTCCTAAGTCTAAAGCACCTTTTAAATGGCCAAGCACATGCAAAAAGAAAATCGTATCACGATCAACAGGTCCTCCTTTAAATATCGGGATAGCAGGCACAGCTGCCAATTTCGGCACTAACTGGTTCAGTGCAATAAGGTATCTGAAATTTTTATTCATCACAATACCCATACTTCCTTCTATGTTATGTGTCACCATCAAAACAACGGAACGTGCAAAATGATAATCATACAATAGCGGAGAAGCAATAAGAATACTTCCTACATGTGGAAGCGCCTTATTTGAGTGTACCTGAAAAATGCGCATATCCATATTACATTTCTTTTTATCTACTAATATAGCTTTTTATTCTGATACTCAAAAGCTTTTTAACTTTTTTCTAAAAAACATCTCCTAAAAGTTTGGAAATTACAAAAAACATTGTACCTTTGCATCGCAATCGAGAGAGGTAGCAACGAAAGAAAAACAAAATGGTGCGTTAGTTCAGTTGGTTAGAATACATGCCTGTCACGCATGGGGTCACGGGTTCGAGTCCCGTACGCACCGCTGAGGCTCAAGGACAACTGAGAGCCTGAAAGCGACAAAGTCCACAATTTCAATGAATTGTGGACTTTTTTATGTCTTGTAAGTGCCAATCCAAGGACATCAAACAGCCCACTTCGGACAAAGTTCCGTTACCAAATCGTTACAGAAAAAACGACGTCTAATTATTGTAACGATTTTCATGCTAACTCGCTGATTTGTCCGCTATTGTCTCAATTCTGTCTGCTCATAATTCAATTAATAACCTTTCCTTTGTGACATTGTGTAACGATTGTAACGAAGGATATAAAACAGATACAGTTATGAGCAAAAGTACATTCAAAATTCTCTTCTATCTGAGAAAGAACTACGTGAACAAAGAAGGTAAGGCGAGCATTATGATTCGTATCACCGTAAACGGGGAAATGTCAC
The DNA here is from genome assembly GCF_002159615.1 of Bacteroides sp. An279. NCBI lineage: Bacteria > Pseudomonadati > Bacteroidota > Bacteroidia > Bacteroidales > Bacteroidaceae > Bacteroides > Bacteroides sp. An279. The sequence continues at coordinate 18,942 of NZ_NFJA01000052.1, read as the reverse complement.
AATTCAGTTCAAAACTGGATGTGGAGCCTCGTTTGTGGGACACCAAACTGGGACGTTTGTCAGGGAACGGAGCGAAAGCAAGGCAGGTGAACAATATGCTGGATGACATACGCACCGCATTGAACAACCACTACCGCTATATAGAATCAAGGGATTCCTTTGTGACTGCCGAAAAAGTAAGAAATGCTTTTCTCGGATATGAGGTGAGACAACAGACTTTACTGGAGCTTTTTAGACAGCACAATGAGGATGCAGAAAAACTTTGTGGCATCAGTAAAGCTCCGGCTACTCTTGTTAAATATGACCGAACTTACAGGCGGTTGGAAGAGTTCATGAAAGTAAAGTATAGAATATCAGATATAGCGCTTCGGGAAATAGACCATAAGTTTGTGACCGATTTTGAGTTTTATCTAAGAACTGTGAGCCGATGTAATGAGAACACGACAGGAAAGTTCATGCAGATATTCCGTAAAATTATTTTGATAGCCAAAAATAACGGATGGATAACGGTTGATCCGTTTGCCAATTATCATATCCACATGAAAGCCGTTGACCGCGGTTATCTGACGGAAGAAGAATTGGAACGTATCCTGAAAAAGGATTTTCAGTCACAAAGGCTGGAACAAGTACGGGACATATTTATATTCTCTTGCTTCACGGGACTTGCTTACATTGATGTTTATAACCTGAAAAAAGAAAACATTTGTACGTCATTTGACGGTAGTAAATGGTTGAAACTACATCGTCAGAAGACTGCCACTCCGGTAAATCTTCCACTTCTGAAAATTCCGCTGGCGATATTGGAAAAATATGAAGGAAAGTTAAATAATGGTCGTGTATTACCTGTGTTGAGCAATCAGAAGGCGAACTCTTATCTGAAAGAGATTGCTGATTTGTGCGGAATTAAAAAAAATATTACCTTTCATCTTGCAAGGCACACATTTGCAACCACCACCACATTGTCTAAAGGTGTGCCGATTGAAACTGTATCGAAATTATTAGGACATACGAACATAAAGACCACTCAAATATATGCGCGTATAACTAATGAGAAGATACGTGAAGATATGGAAGTTTTGGCAAGTAAACTGACAAGCATAGAAGATGTTGCATTGAAAAGTAGTGTAATATAGACGATTTGTCGTTCTTGTTTCAAACATTCCTGATTGACGGTAAGAACAAAAGATATGCTATGATAAAAATTGGAAATTTTGAAATAGAATATGACAAGAATGTTCCTGATGCTGTGACGGTAAAGATAGAGACAGATAAGAACGGTGAAGTGTGGTTACCGAAATGCGACATCGCACGGGCGTATGGTGTGTTTGTACAGTCGGTAAATGCCGGACTGAAATCCCTTGCAAAAACCGGTGACTTTGATGAATACCGGGACGTGCGGGTGGAACATTTCACCTATAACGGGAAAGATTGCAGTGTGGACCTCTACAGTCTGGCAACCATCATTGCACTGGGATTCCGCATGAAGGGACTGAAATGCGAGGCATTCAGGAAGTGGGCTGCAAGACGGCTGGCAGAATCATTTGAAAAGAAGAAAAGTACGGTGATTCTCTGCATGAGCGGCGAAAAGAGAAACAACTGGAACTGAAAGCCGCAGGATATGGCGGATATACGTGTCGGGATAGTCTCCCCTGTTCGGGAGGCTGTCCCGACACGTGTTTTACATACGTTAAAAAATACAAAACCGCAAACGTACTTATCCGTAAACCGATAATAATGTGTAACTTAAGTCCCTCTTAATCCTGTAATTAAAGACAGAAACGGTATGGTGGAAGAATTTGACCTGCTTGAAGAGGTGGAAGTGCAGTTCTGCGATGAGGAATGCACGGAGTCGGTATGGCACGGAGTGAAATACAGCGAGAGCCTGTTCTGCAGGGAGAAACCGAAGTCGGAACTGACGGTAGTCATCAAAGAGGAAGGCATGATGTACTTTCTGACTGCGGACATGAAGGAGTTTGCCGGTCTGTGCCGGAAACACGGGTGGTACATCGTCTCTCACCAGCGGTTCAGCGAGGCGATGGAAATCGGTATGTGCCTGATGGAAGCCGGGAAACATGCGGGATGGTATTCACTGGGCAGGTCGAAGGAATGGAATGCCATGATGAGGGATGTGCTGAACTTTACGTTTGAAAGGGAGAAGAAAATGGACTTCTATCCGTATGAAACGATGTTCAAGGGAGAAGTCCTTATAGACGGGTGCAGGTGTCACTACCTGCATGACTATTACCCAACGAAGATTGAAAAGACGGATACACACCAAAAACGGGTAAGCAACCTGATATTCCGTTTCAAGGAAGGAGGACACTGCGGCGAACTGGTCGCACGGATACTGGCACTGTGTCTGAAACATGCGGGATTCAACGGAACGAAGGAAGACACGGTACTGATACCTATACCCGCATCAACAAGGGAAAGACAGCGGAAACGCTTTCCGGTGGTATGCTACTACCTGTCGGAATGGCTGGGCATTGCGGACGGTTTCAAGGCCATCTGGATAGAGGAAGACCGTGAGCAGCTGAAAGGAAAAGGAAAAGATAAGGACATACTGCGGAACCTGCAATTCACACGGCGGTATATCAGAGGAAAGAATGTTGTCCTGCTGGATGATGTACTCACGACCGGGGAGAGCTTCAGGCAACTGCAACGAAAGATGAAACAACTTGGGGCATTGTCGGTTATCGGGGTGTTTCTGGGGAAAACTATATAATTAATAATTATGAAGTATGGGAAATGAAGAAATTATCAAATTTTTGAATGAATATGTAGAAATTCCAAATCCTCAATATGCTGTCATGTTAAAAGGAGCCTGGGGATGTGGTAAGACCTTTTTCATTCAACAATGGATTAAAACATTGAAAAATGGTGATGTAGAAAAAGACAAGTTGAATTGGACTCCTATCTATATATCATTGTTTGGTCTTACAGAGCTTCAACAAGTAACTGAAAGTATAAATAAGGAAATCTATCCCTGGCTATACAGCAAAGGGGCAAAATTCATCAAGAATTTCCTAAAAGCCACATCAAAAATAGTACTGAAATATGATATAGATGCGGATGGTAATGGGAAAAATGAAGGAAGCGCAACTTTAAATTTAGATTCTATCCTGTTGTTAAAGGAAGATAATAACGAAATAAAGGGCAATAAGATCCTCATTTTTGATGATTTTGAAAGATGCAATATCAACTTTGATACTTTATTGGGCTACATAAATTATTTTTCAGAACATTGCAAATGTAAGATAATCATTATCGGGGATGAATCCAAACTGAGTATAAAAGAAAGCGGAAACGGAGAATTGAAATTCAAGGACTTTAAAGAAAAAACCGTAGGCAGGACTTTTGAAATAAAAACAAACATTTGCGAAACGGTGGATTTTTTCATTAATGAAATAACTTCCAATAATCGGAATTTGTTGTTGGAGAACAAAAAATTGATCATACAAATATTCAAAGCCTCCGATTCTCATAATTTAAGAATTTTACGTCAATGTTTGAATGACTATAACAGAATTGTTATGGCCTTACCTGAGCATTACCATGAATCTTCCCAATATCATCATATTATAAGTTCTTTACTGGCTAACTTCATTGCTGTATATTGCGAATATAAAAGTGGAAATACAGAAATTGCTGAACTATTTAATAGGATGACAACGTTATCTAATAAAAATTCAGAAACCAATAAAAAACGGGAAAAAATATTATCAAAGTACCGTTTTATTGGAATGGGGCAAAACTTGGAAATATTAAACGAATTTATTGTTGGAAAAATAATACATTATTTGGATAGTGGTTTCTTTGACACTGAATATATGCATCATTTTTTTGATATAGATGATGCGGATATTAAAAGTTGGGAACATTTGTATAATTATTGGCGGTTAAGCAATGATGAATATAAAAAATATTGTGATGAAACCATTGCCTATTATTCAGAAGATAAATGTGAGAACTTAAAAGAATTATTTGTTATTGTCAGTATATTGTCTGTATTAAGCCATAACCAACTTTTATCAGTTCCCGAAAATGAAATCATAGAAATAGGGGAAAAAAACATAGACAGATTAATGGCGAGAAGCAACGAACTAAACGATTTGGTAGCAAGCCATAAAATGGCGAACTCCGGATTTACGCCTCATCCTGATTCCCAATGTAATGAACTTCTAAAAAGCTTGTACCAATATTTTGATGATGTTCTTAAAGAAAAGAAAAGCCGTTGCTCCAATAAAGTATCTGTTATGTTAGAGAATTTGGATAATGAAAGTTGTAGGGAGCTTGAAGATGCACTTAAAGAAGCTGTACCTTTAGAAAATATGCGATATATAGACACTCCATTCTTTAAATTTGTGGACCCACAAAAAGTGGTTAATCGAATTATGGGATTATCCAATGAATCGAAGAATACATTCTATCAGTTTCTGCTTTACAGATATGATGTATTGTTTAATGGTGATAATAAATATATGGAAGAAGAAATACCTAACTTGGAATTAATAGGAAAGGCTCTAAAAGAGAAAGCAGAACAGACAGAACTGATAGAGAAGTTTTCTCTAAATCAAATTATATCTGTGATTGAAAAAATAGTAGAACAGTCAAAACAGGAATAATAAGAATCATCTTATAGAAGCGTAATATATAGCAGCTTCATCCGTGCTTTAGTGCCGGATGGAGCCGCTTTTTTTGTGCCCGTATGCGGGGAAAACGGGGATTATGGAAGAAAAATAAGGAAAATCATTCCCTACTATGGAAATACTATGGATTGTGCCTGCGTGGAGTTGCGCACCTTTGCAGCGTAACCAATACGGAAGGATATGGAAATAATAACGATGGACAATGAGGTCGTGAAGACGATGATGGAGAAGATAGACCGCATAGCGGACTATGTTTTCAAGAAAGACAATGTGCCGAAGGAAGAAGCGGAAATCCTGCTGACGAGCGAGGAGGCGGCGGACCTGCTGAAAATCAGCACGAGGACACTGCAACGGATGCGAAAGGACAAGACTATTCCCTACATGATGGTGAGAAGCAAATGCCGGTACAGACTGACGGATTTGGAGGAATGCGTGAGACGGAAAATCGTACACTGCAATCCCAAGACGCTGGAGGAGTTCAAGCATAACTACCTGATGACAAGAAAGGAGGCGGATGATGGAAGGGATTGGTAAGGAAATGTTCGAGGAATGGATGAAGCGCCTCATGGAACGGATTGACCGGCTGGACAGCATCATATCGGTACTGATAAACAAGGAAGCGGCGGGCGTGAAGTACATGGACGGAGAACGTCTGTATGACAATCAGGACCTGTGCGAGATGCTGAGAACGAGCAAACGGTCGCTACAGCGGTTCCGCAGCGAATACGGACTGCGCTACCAGAAAATCAGCCGCAAGACCTACTACAAGGAATCGGACGTGCTGGAGTTTATCAGCCGGAACATGGAAGAGGTGATGCTGGACGGCAAAAAGGTGCTGAAAGTGAAGGAAGGAACGGGAAAGAAAGCTCCGGGCAAAACGGCGAAAGGGAAAAAAGGAGGCAGAAGGAATACCGGGACTGACAAACGCACGTGAAACGTAGGCGAAAAGAGAAACCGGAAGTGGATGGTGAACCGGATGTAAACGGAAAGCTGAGGGCGAGCCTGATGCAAACCGGGACTGAAAGGTGAACGGGAAACCGGAACGAAAAGAGAAACAGACCTGCACGGGAATACCGGCGGGACTATCATCAAACAATAAAAAAATAAATTAATGGAACAGAAAAAGAAAAAGCAAGAGGATGTACTGGTCGTCCGCGACGAGAAGACGGGCGAAATCAGTGTGGTTGCCGGACTGGATGCCAGGGGCTATCCCAAGAGGGCACAGGCAAAGGCGGAACACTCGCAGGAGTTTTTGCGCTTTGACCGCCACGGGGATGCGATAGACAATTTCATGAGAAATTTCTACCGCCAGTGTAAGGAGCCGACACGATTCGGTTTCTACAGGGTGGCAGCGGACACGGTGGAAGCTCTGCTTCCGGTTATCAAGGACCTGCTGAAAGACCCTGTGGCGAATGCTGACCTGCTCGCACCGCACAAAGTGGATACATCGGCGTACCAGCAGGCTGAGGAACAACAGGCTGCGGAGGAGGTGAAAAGAGAAAATGCTGAAACGGAGGCTGAAGAACAACAGGCTGCGGAGGAGGTGAAAAGAGAAAATGCCGAAACGGAGGCTGAGGAACAGCAGGCTGCGGAGGAGGTGAAAAAGGAAAATGCTGAAACGGAGACTGAGGGACAGCAGGCTGCGGAGGAGACGAAAAGAGAAAATGCTGAAACGGAGGCTGAGGAACAGCAGGTTGCGGAGGAGGCAAAAAGAGAAGATGCTGAAACGGAGACTGAGGGACAGCAGGCTGCGGAGGAGGCGAAAAGAGAAAATACGGAAGAAAACAATGTGGAACAGAAAACGGACGAGAAAATGGAAGAAATGAAACAGAAAAATCAGGAACAGCAGCCGCAGGCGGCGGAAACGCAGACGGCACAGGGACAGCAGCCCGCACAGGAAGGGCAAGCGCAGGCAAAACCGGAGAAACCGAACCTGATTGCGGACAGCGATGTGGACTGGAAGGAACTGGAGCAGTTCGGTGTGAAAAGGGAAAACCTGTCTGAAAAGGACATGAAAGCCCTGATGAACTACGGGAAGACAAGGCTGGTGACGGTGGAACCGGTGCTGGGCGGAGAACGCTACGAGCTGCAGGCCCGACTTTCGTTGCAGAAAGCGGAGGACGGAAAGCTGAAACTTACCCCCCACTTCGTACGCCATGAGCCGAGACTCGACGTGCCATACAACGGCTATACATTCACGGACGAGGACAAGCAGGCACTGAAACAGACGGGTAACCTGGGTAAGCTGGTGAACGTTGCCGATACGAAGACCGGAGAGATGCGCCTGGCGTATGTCAGCATCGACCGACTGACGAATGAGATAGTGGACGTACCGACGAACAAGGTACGCATCCCGAACCGGATCGGACTGACGGAACTGTCGAAGGCGGAACAGGAAATCCTGCGTGCGGGGCTGGCACTGCCCAAGGAGGTGACACTGAAGGGCGGGCGCAAGTTCGAGGCCATGCTGCAGGTGAACGCTGACAAGCGCGACGTGGAGTTTGTGCCGGAGCATCTGTGGCAGGGACAGTCGCAGCGACGCGGAAACGGACAGGAGAAGAAACAGAAAAGCCCGGAAGCCCCGGATGCTACCGGACAGCAGCAGAAGGAAGACGGGAATCAGGAGAACGGACAGCGGCGCAACCGCTCGTGGACGAATGAGGACGGAAGCATACGTCCGATAGGCAAATGGAAGGACGACAAATTCACGGAACAGCAGAAGGCGGACTATGTGGCGGGTAAGGTCGTGGTGCTTGCCAACGCGAAGGATGACAAGGGACAGCCCTGCACAAAATACCTGAAGTTCGACCGTGAGAAAGGCAGACCGCTGACCTATTCGGAAAACCCTGACCTGGCACAGACCGTTGCCCCGTCGAACGAGAGCCGCACACAGCTTGCGGTGAACAACGAGGGCAAGACGAACGAGGCAACCAGACATGTGAAGGAGCCGCTTCAGCAGGGACAGACCGCACCGAAGGACGACGCCCAGAAACAACAGCAGGAAAAACCGAAGAAGAGCAAAGGCATGAAGGTATCCTGAGTGCCACCACTAAATCCATTACAAGAGAATAAACAACGGATTGAAACGGGGCCTCATGCGCCATGTACCGCATATCCCACGGATAACCGGCGTACCCCGTTCCACTCCACAAGGAACAAAAGTATCAATGATTAAAACAGAAAATGTATGATTACCATATTGGCAGAAAAACCGAGCGTGGCACGTGAGATAGCACGCATCGCCGGAGCAACAAGAAAGGAAGAAGGATTTTATACAGGAAACGGCTACCATGTGACATGGGCACTGGGGCATCTGGTACAACCTGCCCTGCCTGAGGGCTACGGCTTCAAGGGATTCAGCAGGGACAGCCTGCCGGTGATACCGGAGGAGTTCATGCTGATACCCCGCCAGGTAAAGACGGACAAGGGCTACAAGGCGGACGCGGCAGCGGTGAAACAGATAAAGGTGATAACGAAACTGTGGAACGAGAGCGACGGCATAATAGTGGCAACGGACTGCGCACGCGAAGGGGAACTGATATTCAGATACCTGTATGCCTATACGGGCTGTACGCTGCCATTCCGCCGCCTGTGGATAAGCTCGCTTACGGACACCGCCATCCGCAAGGGATTGAAGGAACTGAAGGACGGGCATGAATATGACGACCTGTATCTGGCGGCAAAGGCACGCAGCGAGGCGGACTGGCTGGTGGGCATCAACGGCACGCAGGCACTGACCGTAGCCGCCGGACGGGGCACGTATTCGGTAGGACGCGTACAGACACCCACGCTGGGTATGGTCTGCAAGAGGTACTGGGAGAACAGACGCTTTACACCGGAACCGGTACACCAGCTGCATTTCTCGGTGACACCGGCGGGTACGGATACGGTAGTGAAGTTCTCCTCGGTAAAGAAATGGCAGGACAAGGAAGAGGCGGCTGCATCATACAATAAGGTAAAGGCGAAGATGTGCGCCACCGTCACCAAGGTGGAAAAGAAGGAGAAGGTGGAGAACCCGCCGCTGCTGTACGACCTGACCACACTGCAGAAGGAGGCGAACACGAAACACGGATTCACGGCGGAACAGACGCTGGAGCTGGTGCAGAAGCTCTATGAAGCGAAGCTCGTCACCTATCCGAGAACATCGAGCCGCCATATTCCGGAAGATGTGTTTGCTGAAATACCGCTGCTGTTTGAACGGCTGGCAGGACACTCCGCCCTTGCGGAGAAAATCAGGGAACTGGGGGAACTGAACCGCCGTTGTGTGGATGCCTCGAAAGTGACTGACCACCATGCCCTGCTGGTGACGCCCAACCGCCCGCTTGCCCTGTACAAGAACGAGCAGATCATCTACGACATGATTGCCGGACGCATGGTAGAGGCATTTTCGGAGGAATGTGTGAAGGATACGGCTACCGTAGTAGCGGAGGTGGTGCCGGACGCAGGCGAAAGATGCGAGAGCCTGACATTTGAGGCGAAAGGCTGCATCGTGCGCAAGGCAGGCTGGCGCGGCGTGTACGGAGAGTACGGCGAGGACAGCGGGAATACGGCATTGCCGGACTGGGCGGAAGGCGACACACTGGTGATGGCGGGATGCTCGATGAGTTCGGGCATGACACGACCGAAACCGCTGCATACGGAAAGTTCGCTGCTGGCAGCGATGGAGACCGCCGGACGCGATGATGTGGAGGACGAGGAGGCACGCCAGGCCCTGAAGGACTGCGGTATCGGCACACCCGCCACACGTGCCGCAATCATCGAAACGCTGCTCAGAAGGGAATACATGGTGCGTGTGAAGAAATCGCTGGTGCCGACGGAGAAAGGACTTGCCCTGTATTCCATTGTCAAGGAGATGGACATCGCCAATGTGGAGATGACCGGACGCTGGGAAGCGGAACTGGCAAAGATAGAACAGGGAAAGACACCGCATGAGGCTTTTATGAGGGACATAGAAAGCTATACCCGCAAGATTACCACGGACCTGCTTGCGTGTGACCGCATTTTCGGGCACAAGGCATCGGGCTGTACCTGCCCCAAATGCGGCACGGGCACGATGCAGTTCTACGGCAAGGTTGTGCGCTGTGACAATCCGGACTGCCTGCTGCCCGTGTTCCGCCAGATAGCGGGCAAGACACTCACCGACGAGGAAATGACCGGTCTGCTGACGGAAGGAAAGACTGCGATGCTCGGCGGGTTCAAGAGCAAGCAGGGCAAGCCCTTCAGCGCTGCGGTGACTTTTGATGCGGAGTTCAACACGAAGCTGGTGTTTGCGGAGAGCAAAGGCGAAAGAAAAGGTACGAAAACAAAAGGAAGAAGAAAATAATGAGTAATTTTGCCACTGATTCATGTCATAATCTGTTTCAACCTGGTTGTACTTTTTATTTACATGGATTTAGTGGTGACTGATTGTCGGCTGCACTCGGCATAGTTCTGACAAGTCCGACTCTGCCCTCATTTGCACGACAATTGGTGGTGGCACCCGGAGGGATACCGGGTGCCTTTTTCCTTTTCATTTCCATAATCATTTATCCACTAAATCCATCATAAAATGAAACAGAACAAGAAAACCGCTCCGGCGGAGCTGTCCTACTACGGGCTGTATCTGCTGGACTATCTGAGAAAATATCATCCGGACAAAGTATCAGACACCCCATTCATTACAGGAAGGGAGGAAGCCGCCTCGGAAACATTCGAGAAGGAAAGGGCGGCGGGAAGTACGGTGGAAGCCGCACAGGAGGAAGCCATGCGCGTCCTGCTCGAAGGGCTGCACTTCTCCCCCTACGCACTGCTGCTTGAGGTGGTGGAAAACGAGTTTTCCGAAGAGGTGCAGGAACAGGAACGCGAGGCGTTCTGCCGGGAGATATTCCCGCACCTGAAAAACCTGTTTGCCGGCTATCCCACAACGGACGACACATTCGCCCTGTCGCCCGAACACGACCTGCTCTATACGGAGCTGACGGGTGCGATAATGCTTTATCTGGAGGCTTATGGCGTTTAACAAGAAGCAGAGGCTCAGGGAAAACATCGAGGCGATACGGACGGCATTCACACTGGAGAAGGAACAGCGCACGCCCACCGCACGGGAACGGGCGCTGCTGGAGAGGTACTGCGGCTTCGGGGGACTGAAGTGCATACTGAATCCCGCCAGGGAACTGACGGATGCCGTACACTGGGCGAAATCAGACCTCGAACTGTTTGCCCCGACGGTGGAGCTGCACCGTCTGATACGTGAGAACAGCCGGGACGAAGCGGAGTACAGGCGGTATGTGGACTCGCTGAAGGCATCGGTGCTGACGGCATTCTATACGCCGCAGGCCATTGCGGACACCATAGCGGACGTGCTGCACGACCGCAAGGTACGCCCAAAGCTGGTGCTGGAGCCGTCGGCGGGTATGGGCGCATTCATCAGCCCGGTATTGTCGAACAATCCGCAGGCGGAGGTGATGGCATTTGAGAAAGACCTGCTGACGGGCAAGATGCTCGGACACCTGTACCCGCAGCAGAAGATACGCACGGAGGGTTTCGAGAAAATAGAAAAGCCGTTTCTGAACCATTTTGACCTTGCCATCTCCAATATCCCTTTCGGGGATTTCGGAGTGTTTGATGCGGAGTTCAGCTGCAGCGGTTCATTCGGCAGACGTTCGGCACAGAAAGCCATCCATGACTATTTCTTTCTGAAAGGTCTGGATGCGGTGCGTGACGGCGGCATCGTGGCGTTCGTCACCTCGCAGGGGGTGCTGAACAGTTCGAGGGTTTCCGTCAGGAACGAGATGTTCAGCAAGGCGAATCTGGTTTCGGCAATACGACTGCCCAACAACCTGTTTACCGACAATGCGGGCACGGAAGCCGGCAGCGACCTGATCATCCTGCAAAAAGACCTGCAAAAGAAGGGACTGACACAGGAGGAACGGGTTCTGACCATCATACAGACGGAACATAACGGCGGACTGACGGACAACGCCTATTTCGCCTACCACACGGAGCGCATCATACATACCGATGCGAAGAGGGGCACCGACCCGTACGGAAAACCGGCGATGGTATATACGCACAGCGGAGGTGTGGAGGGTATTGCCATGGACCTGTACAGGATGCTGTCGGAAGACCTGTCGGCACGGCTGGACATGGAACGCTACAACGGCATGGGGCATGAAAGAGAGGATGTGCGGCAGAACATTGCCGTACTGACCGAGGGTATTGAGGTGAAAAGAGAAAACTCCGCTTCGGCTGCGAGAGAACTGGAGGAGGTGAAAAGAGAAAATATCCATCCGGTTGAGGGTGAACGGGCAGAGGCGAAAAGAGAAAATTCCCATCCGGTTGAGGGTGAGCGGGCGGAGGTGAAAAGAGAAAACTCCACCTCTGTTGCTGGTATAGCGGACGGGACAAAACGGGAAGAAAACAGTGTGCAGCCGAAAGTGCAAGTGATGACCGGCATGTCGCAGGAAGCGCAAAGCAGGCAGACGGGAGGAACGGTAATGGACCTGTATGACCTGTTCGGCTATACGCAGGAGGAAAGACGGATGGCTGAACAGGGCCTGAAACCGGACAGGAAGAAAGGCGGAAAGTACAAAGGGAAGAAACCCGTGCAGCCGACACTGTTCTCCCTGCCAGCGAAGGATACGGGAAGGACAACGGACAAGGGAAATGCGGAAGCGGTTGCCGGCATCAGCCCGGAAGAGGCACGCGAAATGGACGAAATCATACGCGGCGGAACGGATGGGCCGACGGCTGCCGAACCGGAAGCGGCTGTCCCGACAACGGAAAAGACGGAACCCGGCACCGCAACGGAAGAATCCTATGACCCGGAAGATGAAGTGTACCGCAGTCTGGACTGGGAAACGAACCCGCCCATCAACGGATTCTATGAAATGATGATGGACCTCACGCCGGAACGACGTGCGGAACTGCGCCGGCTGGGAAAGACGAAGATGGAGGCCAACACCGCCAGACAAGCGGCCGGAACAACGGAGGCGAAAAGAGAAAAAGCCGATGCGGGGAAAACGGCGGAAACGCAGGATACGACTGCTACGGTAGTCTATCCGGTGGAGAACGGATTCGAGGCGGAAAGAAAGCGCCGGATTGCGGAGGTGGAAGAAGCCATGCGCCGTGAGGAAGCCGCCCTGACACCGGAAGAGCGGCAGCGCAAACGGGAGGAGGAAATGATGCCGCGCCCGTTCAAGGGCATACTGGAGCCGCACCTGAAGGACGGCTCGCTGGCATGGGAATACACGGCAGGCGTACGGTTCCAGGTGGGCGTGCTGAAGGATGTCACCCGCTACGGCGCCACATTCCAGCCGCTGGACATGGACGGGATGCAGGCACAGAAGGCACAGCTATACATAGACCTGCGCAACACCTACGAGCGGCTCTATGCCTACGAAGCGGAGAAGCACGAGGAGAACGAAATGCTGCGCCGTCACCTGAACACCTACTATGACGAGTTCGCGATGCGGTACGGCTGCCTGAATGCCAGACAGAACGTGAAGCTGCTGATGATGGATGCCTCCGGGCGCAACATGCTGGCACTGGAACGCAGCGAGGGCGGCACGATGGTGAAGGCGGACATATTCGACCGCCCCGTTTCCTTTTCGCAGGAAACGGCAGTCGCCGCGGAATCGCCGGAGGAAGCCCTGTCCGCCTCGCTGAACCTGTATGGCGGAGTAAACCTGTCCTACATGGAATCCATCTGCGACATGCCGCAGGCGGACATGCTGGAAGCACTGAAAGGACGGGTGTTCTACAACCCGCTGGCAGAGGGCTACGAGATAGCCGACCGCTTCATAGCCGGGAATGTGGTACAGAAGGCCGCCGATGTGGAGGAATGGATAAGCGGACACGGGGAGCACGGGATGCTGCCGCAGGCAAAGGAGTCGCTGGAAGCGCTGAAAGAAGCCATGCCGGAACAGATTCCGTTTGAGGAACTGGACTTCAACTTCGGGGAACGATGGATACCCACGGGCGTGTATGCCGCCTACATGAGCCGTCTGTTTGACACGGACGTGCGGATAAGCTACTCGGAGAGCCTTGACGAGTATTCGGTGGCGTGCAGCCACAGGACGATGAAAATCACCGACGAGTTTCTGGTGAAGGGGTACTACCGCCACTATGACGGGATGCACCTGCTGAAACACGCCCTGCACAACACCTGCCCCGACATGATGAAGAAGGTCGGCGAGGACGAGAACGGGAACGACATAAAGGTGCGGGACAGCGAGGGCATACAGCTGGCGAACGCGAAGATTGACGAAATCAGAAACGGATTTACGGAATGGCTGGAGGAGCAGTCGCCGGAGTTCAAGAAACGGCTGACGGACATGTACAACAACAAGTTCAACTGCTTCGTGCGACCGAAATATGACGGCTCGCACCAGAAATTTCCGGAACTGAACCTGAAAGGACTGGGAATCACAGACCTGTACCCCAGCCAGAAGGACTGCATCTGGATGCTGAAACAGAACGGCGGAGGAATAGCCGACCACGAGGTGGGAACCGGCAAGACGCTGATCATGTGCGTGGCAGCGCACGAGATGAAGCGTCTGGGGCTGGTGCACAAGCCTATGATTATCGGACTGAAGGCGAATGTAAGGGAGATAGCCGAATGCTACCGCACGGCATACCCCAACGCAAGAGTGCTGTATGCCTCGGAAAAGGATTTTGCCGCATCCGGCAGGGTGCGCTTCTTCAACGACATACGGAACAACGACTGGGACTGCATCATCATGAGCCACGACCAGTTCGGAAAGATACCGCAGTCGCCGGAACTGCAGCAGCGGATATTGCAGGCGGAGCTGGATACGGTGGAGGAAAATCTGGAAGTGCTGCGCTCGCAGGGAAAGGACGTGTCGCGTGCGATGCTGAAGGGACTGGAGAAACGCAAGTTCAACCTGCAAGCCAAGCTGGAGAAGGTGGAACATGCTATAAAGTCGAGGACGGACGATGTGGTGGACTTCAGGCAGATGGGCATCGACCATATCTTCGTGGACGAGTCGCACCAGTTCAAGAACCTGACGTTCAACACAAGGCATGACCGCGTGGCGGGTTTGGGCAACTCGGAAGGCAGCCAGAAGGCACTGAACCTGCTGTTTGCCATCCGTACCATCCAGGAGCGGACGGGAAAGGACCTGGGGGCGACGTTCCTGTCGGGCACGACCATCAGCAACTCGCTGACGGAGCTGTACCTGCTTTTCAAGTACCTGCGCCCGAAGGAGCTGGAAAGGCAGGACATACGATGCTTTGACGCATGGGCGGCAATCTTCGCCAAGAAGACGACGGATTTCGAGTTCAATGTGACGAACAACATCGTGCAGAAGGAACGCTTCCGCTACTTCATCAAAGTGCCGGAGTTGGCGGCATTCTACAACGAGATAACGGACTACCGCACGGCAGAGGATGTGGGCGTGGACCGTCCGCACAAGAACGAGATACTGCACAACATACCTCCCACGCCCGACCAGGAACATTTCATCAAACGGCTGATGGAATTTGCCAAGACGGGCGACGCCACGCTGCTGGGACGCGGAAAGCTGTCGGAAACGGAGGAAAAGGCGAAGATGCTCATCGCTACGGACTACGCAAGGAAGATGGCGCTGGACATGCGCATGATAGACCCGGCATATGAAGACCACCCGGACAACAAAGCGAGCCACTGCGCAAGGATGATAGCGGAATACTACCGCAGGTATGATGCACAGAAAGGAACGCAGTTCGTGTTTTCGGACCTGGGGACGTACCAGTCGGGACAATGGAGCGTATATACCGAGATAAAGCGCAAACTGGTGGAAGACCACGGCATACCGGCACACGAGATACG
This sequence comes from Bacteroides sp. An279, assembly GCF_002159615.1. Lineage (NCBI taxonomy): Bacteria > Pseudomonadati > Bacteroidota > Bacteroidia > Bacteroidales > Bacteroidaceae > Bacteroides > Bacteroides sp. An279. The sequence goes on along the minus strand of NZ_NFJA01000052.1, from coordinate 3,483 downwards.
CTTCATACAGGAATGCAAGAGCGAGAAGTCAAGGAAAGCGGTGATCGAAGCGATGAACGAGGGATATGTGCGCGTGCTGTTCGGCTCGACCTCGATGCTCGGCACGGGCGTGAACGCCCAGCGCAGGGCGGTGGCCATCCACCACCTGGACACGCCGTGGCGTCCGTCCGACCTCGCCCAGCGTGACGGACGGGCGGTGAGAAAAGGCAACGAGATAGCGAAGCTGTACGCCGACAACCGGGTGGATGTCATCATCTATGCGGTGGAAAAATCACTGGACTCGTACAAGTTCAACCTGCTGCACTGCAAGCAGACGTTCATCAGTCAGCTGAAGAGCGGCGCGATGGGCGCGAGAACCATAGACGAGGGAGCAATGGACGAGAAATCGGGCATGAATTTTTCGGAATACATGGCGATACTGTCGGGAAACACCGACCTGCTGGACAAGGCGAAGCTGGAGAAGAAGATTGCCTCGCTGGAGGGTGAACGCAAGTCCTTCAGCAAGGGCAAGCGCGAGTCCGAACTGAAACTGGAGGGCAAGACCGGAGAACTGAGGAACAACCAGGCCACCATAGCCGCCATGACGGAGGACTGGGAGAAATTCACCGCTGCCGCCCGGACAGACCAGGAAGGCAACCGGCTGAACCTGCTCAGGATTGACGGGCTGGATTCCACCGACGAGAAGACAATCGGCAAGCGCCTGCAGGAGATAGCCAGGAATGCCACGACGGGCGGACAGTACAAGCGAGTGGGCGAACTGTACGGCTTCCCCATCGAGGTAGTCAGCGAAAGGACACTCAAAGACGGGCTGGAGTTCTGCGACAACCGATTTGTGGTGGCGGGCAACTACAGGTACAGCTACAACAACGGGCATCTGGCGATGGCTGACACACACGCCGCCGCCATGAATTTTCTGAACGCACTGGAGAAGATACCGGGTATCATCGACCAGTACAGGAAAAAGAACGAGGTGCTGGAGCGGGAAATCCCGCAGTTGCAGGAGATAGCCGGAAAGACATGGAAGAAGGAGGACGAGCTGAAACAGCTGAAGTCCGAACTCGCCGCACTGGACCGCAAGATACAGCTGGAGCTGGCTCCGCCGACGCCGGAAAGCACGGAAGAGAACCGGCAAGGCAGCGAGAAGAAACAGACGGAACAGCAGCCGGAAAGCCCGCACGCGGACTTCGTGCGCAGCCATCTGGTTATCGGAAGACCGGGGCTGACGGAACCGAAGGGCATGAAGCTGTAGTTCCGCATTGTCCGGTAATGACCACGGGCGACTGCCCTTGCATGAAGCGAGGCGGCCGCCCGTACTTTTTTCAATGAAGAAATGTATTACAAGACATCCGTGTTATTTTATGACAATAAAAAAACACTGGCATACAAATGTTTGAAAAGAGAAAATCCGTATCTTCGTAACTGAAACAAAAATGGATGCGTATGTTTACAAACAGGGAAGAAGTATTGGAAAAGGCCTTGCAGGTATTCGCCAAAATGAATTATGAGAAAGCAACCCAGATGGAAATAGCCAAAGCCTGCGGCCTGTCAAAAGCCGGACTGGTGTATTATTTCCCGTTCAAACAGGATTTGTTCGTGGCAGTTGTGGACAAATATGTATTCCATGCCCAGCAGTTGGAAAACAAGTTCCAATTTACAGCAGGTTCGTTCCCGGAGTTTATCGACCAGTATATAGCCGGAGTGGAAAGAACCATGAACAACCTCGGACGTCTGCTTGATAACAGTAATCCATACGGGTGCAGCTTCAATTTTTACTATTACCATCTGCTGATGCAGGTACGGTTATACTATCCCAATGCGGAAAAGAAAATAGCTGACATATTCAAGCAGAACTACCAATTATGGGAATCCGCCATCCAAAGGGCAAAAGAGAATGGGGAAATCCGGCAGGACGTGGATGTGGAAGAAGCCGCTTCGATGTTCTGGCAAGTATTTTTCGGTATCTCCTTTGAACATTCTTTCTTTCAAGGATTGAATATCAAGCAACTGGCAAAAAAACTACATTTCATCTACTCGCTGATTAAAGCCTGAAACCGGGTTTTCAACCAAAACGGTTCCTATATATCCTACAAGTGCAGAGTTTTAACACAATAAAACCAACCAATCAGTTGGTTTTTGTATTCCTTTTATTTATATTTGCAGCAATGAGTTTACTTTCAGCAATATGGACAATGTTCAGCGACAGAGAGAAAACATCGTTCTGTACAAAGATAAGAAGGACGGTGCGGACTACATACGGATAGAGTATGCAGGCAATGGAGACATATCTCAGCTGCTCGTCCTGGACGCCGATGTGGAAATGGCAGATAATGGTTCAGCCTACATACCGGCAGCCATTTTCAGGCTATCGGATTTCTACGACCGCTACTCCCCGCACGCCTATATTGACTACAGCAGGGTTTATGTAAGGCATCCCAAACCCAAAAGGGAATACACACTGCCGGAAGGCTATCTTGAACTACTGGAGCGGAAACGGTACAGCCCATCGACCATAAAAACCTATCGTGCCTATTTCAGCGACTTTATGGAATACCATAAAGGCCGCAACATCGACCGCCTGAAAGTGGCTGACATCAACAAATATATCCTCTATCTTGTAAACGAAAAGAAAATATCGGTATCGCAGCAGAATATGCGCATCAACGCCATCAAGTTCTACTACGAGCAGGTAAAGGGCGGACAGCGCCAATACTATGGCGGCATTACCCGCGCGAAGGAATACAAGTCACTGCCCGAAGTGCTGAGCCGTAATGAGGTGGCCCGTATCCTCGCGTGCCTGTCGAACCGGAAGCACCGCTGCATGATTTCATTGATATACTCAGCCGGATTACGGCGGAGCGAGCTGCTGAACCTTACCCCGAAGGACATCATAAGTGAAAGGATGCTTGTGCGTATCATGGGCAAAGGACGGAAATGCCGGTATTCGCTGCTGTCGGAAAAGCTGCTGAAGGATCTGAGGGAATATTTCAAGGAGTACCGTCCGCAGAAATGGCTGTTCGAGGGAGAGACACCCGGAGAACAGTATTCCGCAAGTGCGCTGGTAAAGATACTGAAAGAAGCCGCCAGCCGTGCCGGAATCAAGCACCGGGTACATGTACACATGCTTCGCCATTCGTTTGCCACCCACCTGCTGGAGCAAGGAACAGATCTGAGAACCATACAGGAACTGCTGGGGCATAATGACATCAAGACCACATCAATCTATCTTCATGTGACGAGCGCACACAAGTCAAGCATACCCAATCCGCTTGATTCACTGGATGATTCATAGGGTGCAGCTATTAGAGATCAGGAAACACACCTGCCGGGTGTCGGTTATCGAAATATCCTACACCTAAAGGTACATTTATAAACAAATTAACATCAAAAACAGTGTACCATAATGGAAACAAGAGATAAACTTTTTACCGAAGAACAGTATTTGAAGCAACTGAAAATGTATGATGAAGATATTAGTTATTATGA
>NZ_NFJA01000051.1:0-27285 GCF_002159615.1 Bacteroides sp. An279 | reverse complement strand
CCTGTTCTTCGTCAGATAGCCCGCTATCTTCCTCATCACAGAAGCGGAAATGCCTCAAAAACTCATCCCAAATCATCGCACGATAAATTCAAAACAGCTTCTAAATCAAGAATATAATTTTTATGCGAATCAGGAGTTAAACGTAGTTATGTTTCACGGGAGTTATCACTTCGTTCAGGAGTTATACTTCACGCGGTATTTATTTTGTGCATTTTGTATATGCCACGTAGTAGAGACGATGTGCACATCGTCTCTACAGAAGCGGCGCAAAAAGGTATTGGCATCTAACTCCCAGCCCGCACCGGCGGGCGATAACTACCTATAACTCCCTTTTAACTCCTGATTGGCATTTTTTATAAATCTGCGTAATCTGTGGTGAAAAGCAAAGTCATCCGCAACGCGAAGAACCACAAGTCTTGCAAATCAGGCAACCTTCCTGATAAACCAAAGTCTCATTGCCGCAATTCGGGCATTTCACGCCTTTGGCTTCCGTGCCGTCGAGCACATATTTCTTTAATGCACGTGACACACCGTTCTTCCACGTATTGATATTCTCACTATCGAGCTGGAGCGAATTGACCAACTTGATCACCTGTTCGATAGGCATCCGGTAGCGCAACACGCCTGAAATCAGTTTCGCATAATTCCAATACTCCTTGTTGAAGCGCTCGGACAATCCTTCAATCGTCATCTTATATCCACGCTTGTTCTCGAACTGGAAATCATAACGCTTCACGCCGTTCTCGTCATAATTCTTGATGATGCGGCCGCGGACTACCGATTTCGGCAATACAATGCCCTCGTCATCATCTTGCAGACCGGTAAATATTTCGTAAGGATAACCGTCGAGCAGACCGACGAACGCCACCCATTTCTCCTTGTTGTTCTGAAAACGCACCACATCGGCTTCGAGCACACGCGGGCGGACTTCCGTTACCTGAGGAGGCTTGCAATGGCATTCTTCCTCTTTCTTGTCGTCTTTCTTCTTGGCAGAAAGCAACACGCCTGCACGCGAACCGTCGCGGTACACCGTACATCCCTTGCAGCCCGACCGCCATGCCTCTACATACAGACGGTTCACCAACTCTTCGTCTACGTTGTTCGGCAAATTGATGGTCACGCTAATCGAATGGTCCACCCATTTCTGGATGCGTCCCTGCATCTTGACCTTCATCAGCCAGTCCACGTCGTTCGAAGTCGCTTTATAATAAGGAGATTTCGCCACCAGGTCGTCAATTTCCTCTTGCGTGTAATGCTTGTCAGGGTCATAACCGTTCACCTTCATCCACGTCAGGAACTTGTGATGGAACACCAGGTATTCCTCGAAAGCGTCTCCCGTTTCGTCCACAAAGTCGATGCGCACGTTCTCGTCATTCGGATTCACCTTGCGCCGGCGCTTGTAAACCGGCATAAACACCGGCTCAATGCCCGAAGTGGTCTGCGTCATCAGGCTGGTGGTCCCCGTAGGGGCAATGGTCAGGCACGCGATGTTACGCCGGCCGTACTTCTTCATCTCCTCATAAAGCCCGGGGTCGGCTTCACGCAAGCGGTTCACGAACGGATTGTCCTTCTCGCGTTCCGTATCGTAAATCTCGAACGCGCCACGTTCCTTTGCCATAACAACCGAAGAACGGTATGCCTCCAGCGCAATGGTTTTCTGCACCCGTTCGGCAAACTCGGTTGCCTCTTCCGTCCCGTAGCGCAATCCCAAAGCCGCCAGCATGTCGCCTTCGGCAGTGATGCCCACGCCCGTACGGCGTCCCATGCCCGACTTGCGGTAAATCTTTTCCCACAAATGGCGCTCCGTACCTTTCACTTCTTCGCTTTCGGGGTCGGAATCTATCTTTTCCATGATTTTCTCTATCTTTTCCAGCTCCAGGTCGATGATGTCGTCCATGATGCGCTGTGCCAAAGCCACGTGCTTCTTGAACAAATCGAAATCGAAATAAGCCTCCGGAGTAAACGGATTGACCACATACGAATACAGGTTGATGGCAAGCAGACGGCAAGAATCGTACGGGCACAGAGGGATTTCGCCGCACGGGTTGGTAGACACGGTGCGGAAACCCAAGTCGGCATAACAATCGGGCACCGACTCGCGGAGAATCGTGTCCCAGAACAACACGCCCGGCTCTGCCGACTTCCACGCGTTGTGCACGATTTTCTTCCACAAAGCCGAAGCGTCAATCTCTTTCTTCACCATCGGATGAGGCGAACCGATAGGGAACTGCTGCACATACGGGCGGTTTTCCACGGCAGCTTCCATAAACTCATCGTCCAGCTTCACCGACACATTGGCTCCCGTAACCTTTCCTTCGGTCATCTTGGCATCGATGAAAGCTTCCGAGTCGGGATGCTTGATAGATACCGTCATCATCAGCGCCCCGCGGCGTCCGTCTTGCGCCACCTCGCGCGTAGAGTTGGAATAACGCTCCATAAATGGCACCAGCCCGGTAGAAGTCAACGCCGAGTTCTTTACCGGCGAACCTTTCGGGCGGATGTGCGACAGGTCGTGCCCTACCCCTCCGCGGCGCTTCATCAGCTGCACCTGCTCCTCGTCGATGCGGATGATGGCCCCATACGAATCGGCAGCTCCGTCCAGCCCGATTACGAAGCAGTTCGACAAGGACGCAATCTGATAATTGTTTCCGATGCCCGTCATCGGGCTTCCCTGCGGAATGATGTACTTGAAATGATCAAACAGGCGGAACAGCTCTTCTGCGCTCAACCCATTCGGATACTTGGCTTCGATACGTGCCACTTCATTCGCGATACGCCAATGCATATCTTCGGGAGATTTCTCGTAAATATTGCCGAAAGAATCCTTTACGGCATACTTGTTCACCCACACGCGGGCGGCAAGCTCGTCTCCCTTGAAATAATCCAACGAGGCATTATATGCTTCGTCGTAACTGAACGTCTGATTTTCCACGATTAATGAGTATTTTGATTAAAATCTATCGTCTTTCATAAGGTGGTACAAAGCTAAAGATGTTTTTCCAATCTGCAAAACAAAAAAGAAAGTTTTCCAAAACAAAATCTTAACAAACTGATTCACATAACTTTATTAACACACAAGCATCTTGTAAGTTTTCTTTTTGGGAGAACTATAGTTTTAACATAGTTTATCTAACAAAGAAATCAAGACAAGCTACACAAGCAAGAAAACCACCTTGTCCGGCTCGTCCGCACACACGATTACTTTGCAAAAATATTCCCATTAATATAGACAAAGAAGCCCACCCTCGCGCCAATGCTTCTACGTGACCGGCACAACGCGACTATCTTCCTTCATGTCCGCATATAATTGAAATGGCTTATGCACATATATGCATGAATCATCCTTGTAATCTCGCAGATTCATACAGCATAACCACTCATGACTTTTTCCGGAATGACCTCATTTCATATAAAGAACAAGCTCTTCCGGTATTGGACGTTTCAAAAGAAAATGCTACCTTTGCAACGATAGCGCTCAGTTACAACATCACTAAAACAAAAGGTATCAATGCGGCAATAATATGAATACATACAAGCTCCTCCCTTACGGCATATCAGACTTCCGGCGGATTCGGGAAGAAAATTATTATTATGTAGACAAAAGTGCCTATATCCAACGCATGGAAGATGTGGCGAGTTTCCTGTTCCTTATCCGCCCGCGCCGTTTCGGGAAAAGCCTTTTCCTGTCCATGCTCCGCTATTATTACGACATCAACGAAAAAGAAAATTTCAGAGAACTGTTTAAAGGGCTTTGGGTAGCAGACCATCCTACCCAATGGCAAGGCAAATTTCAAGTGCTGCACTTAGACTTCTCGCAAGTCGGAGGAAATGCAGATGCACTCCCTTTGAATTTCAACCGCTACTTCGAAGTGCGGTTAGACGATTTTGCAGAACGTTATGCCGCCTATTATCCCGCCGACTTTGTAGAAAGAATAAGAGGAGCGCAAGACGCAAACACCAAGTTCGCCCTTATCATTGCAGCAGCCAGCGCACGCAACCATAAACTGTATCTGATAGTAGACGAATACGACAATTTCACCAATACCATACTGAACGAAGAAGGTGAAGCCATTTATCATGTCATAACCCTCGCCAGCGGCTTTTACCGTGATGTATTCAAGAAATTTAAAGGCAACTTCGACCGTATCCTGATGCTGGGAGTCAGCCCCGTGACCTTAGATGACGTGACCAGCGGTTACAACATCGCCACCAGCATCACGATGGATGCCCGCTTCAACCGGATGTTAGGGTTCAGCGAAACAGACGTGCGCGAAATGATCCGTTACTACCAGTCTGCGGGTACATTAAAAGCCGATGAAGAACATCTGATAGCAGAAATGAAACCCTGGTACGACGGATATTGCTTTTCAGAAGAGGTAGTCTATACAGACCCGAAGATGTTTAACTGCGATATGGTTACTTATTATTTGAATTACTATATCCAACACGGATGTGCCCCTAAAGAAATGGTAGACCGCAACACGTGTACAGATTACACGAAATTGGACAAGCTGATTAAGTTAGACCAGTTAGACGGTGATCGCAAAGGCGTATTATTGGAAGTGGCAGAAAAGGGAACAACTACCGGCATCGTAGCCAATTCATTCCCGGCATCCCGACTGACCGACCCGGAAATATTCAAGAGCCTGTTATTCTATTACGGCATGCTGACCATCACGGGAACTTACGGAATCGAGCAAGAACTGGGCATCCCGAACAACAACGTACGGAAGCAATATTACGATTTCTTATTGAACGAATACAAAAAGGTACACCCGATAAAACTTTCTCCGTTGCTTCGCAGCTATACCGACGCAGCTTTCAAAGGGAATTGGCATCCCATGCTGGAACATATTTTCAAAGCATATCATGACACCACCGCCATCCGCAGCCTGATAGAAGGTGAACGGAACTTGCAAGGTTTTATGAATGCTTACCTCAGCTTGAACCCTTACTACCTGACCGCCCCCGAAGTGGAATTGAATCACGGTTATTGCGATTTCTTCCTCATGCCCGACCTGGTACGTTGGCCCATGGTAAAGCACAGCTATATTTTAGAATTGAAATACCTGCCTGCCACAGCTACCGATGAGAGAGCGGAAGCACAGCAGACGGAAGCCATAAAGCAAGTGAAAGACTACGCTTCCGGTCCCAAAGTGCAAACGCTCATCCAAGGAACCACATTGCATCTTATCGTTGCCCAAATCAAAGGATACGACTTAATAGGACTGGAAGAAGTGGAACGGGAATAAAATATGAGCGATGCCTGCAGTATGGTCATACGAAATTCAAGAAATATTCCTCTTGAACTTTCAGGACCATATAATAATATTTGTCTTTCTTCATTGCTTCTTATATTTACGTTGGAAATCTGCTATAAACTTTTTTAACCGTTCATCCATCCCCGTTTCCACATCAGAGAATTGGAAGTTTCCCGGAACCGCATAAACATAATAATCCTGATAATTCCCGCATTCCGACAGCGTCTGAAGCCGCACTGCATAGTCGTTTGAAAAAGTCATCATTTCGTAAGCTGCTTTCACATAGCGGTCAGCTCTTGGCAATTTTCCCGGCTCTTCACTGCCATTCCCTATATGTTCCAATGACCCTCTTTCTATAGGTACGCAACCAAGAATGTCGTAGCAGTCTTTATGCAGCAGCAACAAGACCTGACAATCACCATAACCGAACCGCGGTGCACAAAGCCCGCTTTTTACTTCTTTAATCATCCATATCAAGTCCGGGCTTTTATAACCCGAAGCAGCTTTCTTTTTCAAATCCGACCAATAACCTTCCCTACCTTCCTGTTTATTACCGATATACAAAGGGTCGTAGTTCGTATAACTGTCAGCACGCTCCCCAAGTCCCAGTTGCTTTTCCAACTCATGTATCTCCCTGTTCATCTCCTCCCGTTTTTTCTCTTCTGCTTTTTGCTCTTTAATCTTTTTGGGTGTTTTGCTATAAATCCATTTACCTATATGATACATGGCAATAAACGGACTGCAAAGCACTAATCCGCCGATGATGGCCCCAAAAAGGAGATCATCTTTATCTATTTTCATTGTTATCGTTTTTTTCATTCTTTTCCCTTTCTATCGTTTCCCATATGCCTTTATACACCGGATAAGCCAACAATTGGAATACAGGCAACGTGCGTCTGCTTCCACAACGTTTGCAAGGCATCGGAACGGAATAGGCCATTGCACCGTATTCCACATCCGGTGCCATAAAGACTTTCTTGCACTCGGTGCAGATGAATAATGTTTTTCCTCGTACCATAGTTATTGTTTTTTAAGAAAGTGTTTCTCCTATTCTTTCAGCCGCCTGCAAGCAGCCTGTGCCTTCACATGCCCCTGCTTAGCCGCCTCCTCATACCAGCGGACAGCTTTTTGCAAGTCCGGTTGGGTGCCTTCGCCTTGCTCATACATGCAGCCCAAAGCGTATTCGCTTTCCACACAACCGGACACAATCGCTTTTTGGTGCCACTCAAACGCTTTTTCAAAATCCTTCTCAACTGAGTTGCCTATGCGATACATGTTTCCCAAGTAACACATCGCTTCCGGTAAGCCCTGCCCGACCGCTTTGCTTATCCATTGGTAAACCGTTCCCTCCGCATACGACGTGCAACAAAAAGGTGGTTCTTCCAGATATTTATCATATTTATACCTGTAACGCATGCGATCTAACATTGCGCCCACCTGATACTGCGCCTGTGCATGTCCCCGTTTAGCTGCTTTCATAAACCAATAAAAGGCGACTTCAGAATTACGCATACTCCATGCCTCTCCGTTCAGAAACATCATCCCGGTGCGGTATTGCTCATCGGGCGTACCGTCTATGTCCGGCCTCCCTATACGTTTCCAAATACTCTCATAGATTGAATAATAGCACAATTGTTTCTCCAACGGCTTGTTCGGATTCAATTTATCTGAATGAAAAGGATCCAACTTCATCGGCATGGTACGTATGCTCCCACACCGTTCGCAAGGCATCGGAAAGGAATAGACCATTGCATTATATTCCATGTCTGGTGCAAAGTAAACTTTCTTGCACTCGGTGCAAATAAATAATGCTATTCCTCGTATCATAATTATTCCGTTATTCATATTTCCCTTCAAAAGTCCCTCTTGAGCCGCCTAAAGAGGCACTTTGGCAAGCCAAAAAGGGACTTTAGAAAGACAAATAGCTTGATTTCAATTCACCTCTTTCTATTTGGATACTTCACTCAAATTGCCAAGTTCCGATCCATAGGACATTGTCATGACTTCCTTAAAGCGATTATTCACAACATATCTATAATAGCGTTAAACGTGATACCCCCTATTTTATTCCACGTTTCAATGCTTTTTTAGCCTGATCAGGTTCGCGATATAACCAATCTAAAGTGATGAAAGCACCTATAGGTTTCATTTTATATGCCTGTATTAGAACTGTATATGAGTAATCTCCTACTTCAAGATATGGTTCTATGCCTTTGTCAAGCCATTCAGAAAAAGCATTGGCTACGGCGGGAGCAAATTTCTCAATCTTTTCCATTGTACTTTCTATCATAAAGTCGGGATACCCTTCTTTTGCTAATATTTCTTTTATTACTGATTTATCCATAATAACTTTCGTTTAAGTGATTGCTGTTTATCAAACCATTAGTCATTACATTCTCCGCGAACTCATTGGCATCTTTTTCGACAGGTTGATTTTCGTAAGCTTCAAAATCCCATATCGGAAGAATGTAATTGGTGATATTAATATTCCATGATTCTCGAGTTTTATCATCCACCGAGACAGACTTAGGATTATCTATCGCCCGATGCTGAAAAGCATGTCGCGACTCATGGAGTATCGTATCCAACAAAGAAGTACAATCTGCATCTTCCAAATATTTGGAGTTCAAGCTAATTGTATCAGAACTCTTGCTGTATGAACCCAGCTCATAGGGAGGTTTATTCACAAATTCCAGTTCAGCACAAATTCCCATTGAATGCTTAACGTCATCATAAAAACCGTTTACTATGTTCAGCCTTTCTTCTAAACTTCCTTCAGCATACTTGGAGTTCAGCCCTTCATCGAAAAAGTTCGCAACAATATCAGTGCATTCTTTTTCCATGACTTCCACCTCAACGAATGGCTTTACACCATCCAGCGTTGAGTGTCGTTCAAATAAACGTCCGATGTCCAACATACCACATTATATCAATCGATTTGGCCGCTCAACAATATCCCAATAACCGCCGCTCATCATGAACTCTTTTCTTTGAGCAGAGAAATCCAATCCTTGGGCAGCGAACTGTGACATTATATTCATTCTCCGCTCCGGATTGTTGAACAAATTAACAGAATTAGCTACCGGATCGAAACTGTTAATCTCAAACACGCTACCTTTTCTTATGATACAGTCCGGTGTTAAAAACATATCAGACCTTGCTGTAAGTATAAACGTACTCATAACATCAATGATTTATGTTTTCTTTTTGTATTTCTTCATATCGCGCCTGCCAATACTTTTGACGTTCATCACGGAACACAGTTCTGTCTATTTCGGAGTCTTTTGTCTTATCGTGCAAAACGCCATCATAAGTTTTGTGCTCCGTATCTGTCAGTTCTGCCAAAGGACTATCCGCCTTCTGTCCGATATGGTGCAGATTTATTTGCTTTCCATCCGGTCCATAAGGTGCTTTCCCTTCTTTGATAAGATCCAAGTTAGTTTTATCTTTCCATCGCTCAGCAACATCATCACCATATAGCGAACGCATACGCTCAATTCTATCTTCGGGAATCTTTTGCGTCCAGTCAATATCTTGCCTTTCCAGATTTCCATTGACTTCCTTCAGATTAGCATCGATGTATACTTGAGCCTCATCTACGTTCTTGATGTTGTCAACAATCTCATCCGACCAGCCGGTTTCCGCTTTTATTCGTGCTCTGTCTTCTACACTCAAACCTTCATCAGCCCGCTGCTCAATCGATTCGTTCAGTTTCTCATCCGGAAGGCTGTTGTAGCCTTCCAGATTTTTTTCTATCTCATTAGGGGCTTCCATAGTGCCGACCTCCAACGATCTATTCAATTCTTGATCAGGTATCGTCACTTCGTTTGCCGACAATTTGTCTAATGGCGTTATACCGGCAAGCCCTTCGTTAAATTCAAAACCGTTTATCATAACAACTTTCTTTTATGTTGTAGCCAAGCACTATAAAGTTTTTTATGCAATTCATCCACCAATGAGTAATCACGCATCAGACATTGTTCAATTACGTTGCATAACTCGGTTGTCACCTCCGTTTTTTCGGCAACGATTTGCTCCAATCCATAAGTCAATTCATCAAAAGTCTGCGTATGTTTGGTAAGCCGGCGTACAGCTGTTCGGGCATCCATTATGTCAGTGACGATTCTGGACAGTTTCTCAAACTGGGCGTCTTTCCACAAGGAGATTTCTCCACACTCATCATATTCTTGCAAAGCCTCGAAGATGTTCAGCTTGACAAACGTAGATAAAGCCAGTTTATCTACATTATCCACAATGCAGTCTTTGTTAAACTCAACTGTGCCGGATATTCTGCCTTTTAGCAAAAACTTCAAGATGTTCTTCTTGGTTTCTTTTTCTTCTACACAAGCGGGAATTTCGTTCTTGAACTCGTATTTCAAACGATTTCCTTCATATCTGTCTATTTGGCACAAGACTGGTTCTTCCCAATCATTCTGATACACGACAGCTACTCCGGTAGGTAGTTTAGCGATTTCATCGATTTGATGATCTTTCATGGCTGCCGATTTGCCTGCAATTCTTCGGTCAGTTTCCTCCGGTAGGCGCATGATGATTTTGGTATTGGTGTTTCGGATAGCCGAAATGTCAACTGCTCCGGGCGATTGATCCACAATTATGAATCCTTCTCCATAGGTGCGCATCTCAGCAATTGAGTTTGCAATCATTTCTACAGACTTACCTGCCACATTGCTGCCTTCCATGCTTTGCTCCTGAGAGCATCTTTTCAGGATGTTATGAGCTTCCTCCAAAATGGTGACATGGCGCAACTCGCTGTTAGCTCCAATACCGCTATTAGACCGATATTCATTAAGCCGCATGATCAGAATGCCCATTATCAGGGCTTTTGTCTCTTGTGACCCTATGCGACTGATGTCCACAATGACATTCTCATCGAAGAGTTTGACATCACCAATCTCCTGTCCGGAGAAAATTTCACCGTTTATTCCGTTTGCCAATGATTTTACTCGTGTTACCAAAGAGCCTTTATAGTTGCTCTTCACTTCTTCGGAATAGGCTGAAGTGTTGATTACCCACTCCAGTTCTTGTATCAAGTCGGCAAAAGTGGGGAAGAGATGTTCCGAATACTTGTTGGTTGACTTGAGTAAATCCCATCCACAATCTTCATACGCATTCAAAACAGCTTCTTTCAGCACTGCAGGCATAGCCGCATACATCGGCCAGCAAACATTGAAGATTTCAATCAGTCGGTCTGCATGTTCTAACACGTGGACGCCTTTGACAAACTTAAACGGATTAATCTTGAGCAGATTAGACGTCAACGGATTTGTGCCATAAATATATTCAGTTCCAAATACATTCTTATACTCACCCTTGGCAGGTTCGATGATAAGAAATTTGGCTCCTGTCTTTCGGATGGAATCTATCAGCTTATACACAGTCTCGCTCTTGCCGCATCCGGTCGATCCGGTTACAAATGTATGTTGTGTAAGACTTTTAGTGTCCAACCATACCCGATTTTCTGAGCGTACAATACCTTGGTCGAATATGGCACCCAAGTCAAACTTATGACTACTATTCCTAACCCCAAGCCGAACAACCTCTTTGCCCAAAGATACATGCTCAACAACAGGCAAACCGGGTACCGACTTACGAGGCAACCCCAACATCATGGCCAGTTCTTTGCTGCTCAATAAAGATGTCGGCAAAACCGGCATCATGCCATTATCTCCACTTAGGTATCCAAACAAAGGATGCTCCATACACTTCACGTATGCAGCCAGCTCCTTGCTCGATGCCTTTTGGCTACTTTTATCATCATACCATGTGTTGATGGCAGAAACTTCAACTCCAGATTGTTCTCCCTGCATAATGGAGCGGAATATGGTTGCACCCGTTTCTGCCGTAGCCCTGTCGTTCTCGAACGAAAGGAAATAAGCACCTGTTGACCACAATCCGGTACTTTCGCACAGCGCAATCCGCTCCAATTGTTGGTCTATTCGTTTCAGAATTTCCTGTATCTGTTTATTCTGAATCGTAATTGTGAAATTCTTGGATGAACCAATGGTTGCGGTTTTACTAATTGATGTAGAGTCACTTTTCGTATTAGTTTCTCCTACCGTTTGACTTTCGTTTTTTGTGTTGGTCTCGCTATGTCCTGTAGTCTCTGATTGGTTTTCACTACTGGCATCAGAAGATGAATTGGTGATTTGTTTTCCTTTGACCATACTACCAATGGCAAGTCCTCCACCGACAGCCATCATCGCTGCACCGACAGGAGCTCCCACTCCGGTCGCAGTTAAAATAGCACCGGCATATACTAAAGGACTGGATAGCCCGCCCAACTTGCTCCAAACATTTTGTTCGGATTCACTTTTCCCTTCAGTATGAGTTCGGGAGGTTCCGCTTGTAGATGATTCTGACGTGGTATATGAAGTACTGGTTCCTTCAGTCTCGCTTAAAGAATTAGCAATTGATTCACCTTTAGTTCGCGTAAGGGCATTAGCCAAAGACTCATTCGTGGAATATGCCAATTGCTGGGTTGCCATTGTTGCCAATTCCGTATAAATCATCTCGTATCCTTTACGCAGGTTTGCAATTTCCTGTACAGGCGTGTTTGACGCAAGAATAACCGCAGTATATTCTTTTCCTTGCATGGCAGTGGCAAATTTCTCGATGCCCTGTACAAAACTTGCATTTGTGTATTCTCCTTTGCTGTTCTTGTAGGCAGGAATTAAGGAACACGTACTAATGCTGCTGGCTGTGGCCATTCTGTCCAGGAGCAAATCTTGTTGCGCACAAGAAGCTCCCGGTCTTATGTAGGAGAGATCGGTCAGCTGCGCACCGGGAAATTGTCCCATGAGCGCATTATAAAACGTATCGGCCACCGAACTCATCTCACGCTTCTCATCATTGCACTTCACACCTAAATAGAAATCGGTATGATCCTTGTGGCCATCTACAATCATGAATATCGAACTGTCTGTATAAGTCATGGCACTGACAACGCTGATGAACTTTTCTGTTGCATATTCATCTTTCTCATAGGCCATTTTGTTCACCTTATACAGAATAATTCCATCTTCCATGTGTTGACCCTCTGCCGGAATTATCTGCATGTCCGACAATTTGGTCAAATAGTTCTTCAGCACAATATCGTCCACCACCCGCAAAGCATTTATCGAACGTTGCTTGTATGCTTGCAATTCATTAAACACTTCCATCGGCTGAGTTGATACCGGCAGCGTATTGGGATTATTCACATCCGTAGACGGAAAACCGGATGGATTCTTTTCCGGAGAAGCGGTTTCTTCGCTTTTAAGAATCTCTACATTCTTAGGATTATCATATATAGTACTCATTTTCTGTTATTTTTAAGATATAATACACCGCCAATCACCACACCGGCCAGACCTAATGTGGTTACAGCCATTTTAGAAATACAGATGCCCGTAACAGCAACAGTTATTCCGGCTATTGCTACTCCGGCATACACACCTTTATGCTGACCCGCACTATGCTCTAAGGTGTCTTGATCGGAAGCAGTCCGAAGTTTTTCTTTTTCTTCTTGATCTAATCTTTCTGCTTTGTCTTTCAAAACATATTGAGCCATCTTGACAAACAGTGTCAGTTTTTCCCGTGAGAAGTTCTTGCTCAAATCATA
Source organism: Bacteroides sp. An279 (assembly GCF_002159615.1). NCBI lineage: Bacteria > Pseudomonadati > Bacteroidota > Bacteroidia > Bacteroidales > Bacteroidaceae > Bacteroides > Bacteroides sp. An279. The sequence goes on along the minus strand of NZ_NFJA01000051.1, from coordinate 14,403 downwards.
CTTCAAGTTGTGGAGCAGATCTTTTGTCCATTCGGACTCGTCCTGTGCGTACGGGGTACCGTTATCGGTCTCGTACAAGTCGGGAAGATGTTCTTCCGCATATGCCAGCATTTCCTTGAAACTATTGCCTCTGGGATCAATCAACATCTCGTCTGCAAGAGCCTGACGAACCCCAAAGAGGTCATTGCTTTCTACCGTCTTAGTAAACTTAGTTCTCATAGTGCTTAAAATTTTTTACGAGGTTATTAATTCGTCCTTTTATCTTCTTTAACTGATTTTGAGCCTTACGCCTAATCTCTTCTGACTTGAACTTTTGGGCATCTTTAGTTGCATCCAAGTCATTCAGTTTTTGCTCGAAAACCTTATCGGTTTTCTCCGGTTCTTTTTCTACTTTGTCTTTCAAAACATATTGAGCCATCTTGACAAACAGTGTCAGTTTCTCCCGCGAGAAGTTCTTGCTTAAATCATACTTCAAGTTGTGAAGCAGATCTTTTGTCCATTCAGACTCATTCTGCGTGTACACGGCACCGTTATCAGTCTCGTACAAGTCGGGAAGATGTTGTTCCGCATATGCCAGCATTTCCTTGAAGCCATTGCCTCTTGGAGCAATCAACATCTCGTCTGCAAGAGCCTGACGAACCCCAAAGAGATTATTGTTTTCTACCGTCTTGGCAAACTTAGTCCTCATAGTGGTTAAAATCTTACGAGGTTATTGATTCGCTCTTGTATCTTCTCTAACCATCTAAGATTTTGTTCCTTACGTCTAATCTCTTCCGACTTGAGCTTTTGCGCATCTTTAGTTGCATCCAAATCATTCAGTTTTTGCTCAAGAACCTCATCGATTTTCTCCAGTTCTCTCCGAAGAGTTTCTTTCAGACGTTCTGATTCTTCGCTTAGATAATCTTGCAACTTCTTTTCATTCTCTTCAAGATCCTTTCTCAATGGAGTAAAGTATTCATTGGCCACATCTCTTATATTTACATAGTCCACATATTTGGCTATGCGTTTATCTCTGTAGGCTGTTTCATAAGTATGGTCCTTTATTTTACCAAAAGAAATGATATGGCCAATCTTTCTGAAAAAGCCGCCTTCCACTCGTTTCTGATAAGCCTCACGCACCGTATAGCTTTCATCTTCAGTCTCTGTATTTGCTTTCATGATTTGCGATAAGTCAGAAAGCGAGGCAGAAACCAGGCTCAATGGATTAACATTTACCGACAAAGTATTTACCTGTAAGTTCAATGCCGACAAATATTTCTCATACTCTTTCATAATCTCATTCACCGCATTTTTATATGTCTGGGTGAATATTTTTTCCACATCAATCTTAAACTGAATGAATAAAGCTTCCCGTTTACGCTCCAAATTTTCACATAGGGCATAAGCCTCTTCCTTGGGAACTTTTTCTTCACTAGTTTGAAGGATATCGTCTATGTTGAAAATGATTCCTTTGATACATTCATCTATCGCGTTTTTCGATTGGGTTGTCAGATCTATGTTATCGATTGTTTTTGAAAAGCTTTGTGCGTCTTTTGCAGTCCTGATATTCTTTCTGATTTCATCAATCTGCTTTTCCAGTTCAGCCTTCGCATTTTTATCGGCTCTAATCGCTTCTTCCAAATGAGCAACTGCCGCAACTTCATTGAGTTTCTCATTAAATGCCTCAACCAAATCCCGAACTTTCATTGTCCGGGCATATTTGTTGACGTAAAGACTGATTGCCTGCTCCACTGATACGATACCCGTATGAATTTCAACAAGATCGTCATCCGACGCATTTTCTTTCATTTTTTCTATTATGGACTGGGATATTCGAGGCAAATGGGAATACTGATAATAATTCTCAAAGTGCAAAACTGGATATTTGACTGTTTTCTTTTTAAAAACAGGCCATACATCAGCATCATCGTCGTCTATTCGTTTATCCAATGCTGCGGCAGCTGAAACAGGGAATATATTTGGATTGAATATTTTACGTTCTTCCAAACTGTTCTTGACATTATTCAGCGCATTATTTATGCAATCCAATCCTTCATCTTTAGGTTTGAACGCATCCATTTTATTGACTACAAAGATGAAACGTTCGCGCGCTTGTTTGCCTCCGCTCTCCATGTTCTTACAAATGTAATCAAGGAAGATTTTTTCATCATTGATGCCTAATTGTTGCCCATTCATCACATATAGCACCATAGATTTATCAGAATCGGCAAGCATACGATATGTCATCTCTTCATGACGTTTATCACGAGAGTTATTTGGTCCCGGAGTATCAACCAGAACAAGTTTCATTCCAACAGACTGAACAAAAGGAATCCTACCTTTCAACTCCACAGTAGACACTTTGGGGTCTGCATTCAATTTTTTCATGTCGCTAAGATTAACTTTATCTATCTTAGATACGATATTACCCGATTTATCAAATGCAACAGCAGAGAAATCCTTTTGATCTGTACCTGTATCTACAATTCGCACAATCGTAGCCGTCGTTGCTTCATTTGCTGCAGGCATTAATTGCTGCCCTAGCAAGGCATTTATCAACGTAGACTTGCCTGAACTCATAGTTGCTACCACATTTATGTCAAAGAAAGCATTTTCAGCCTTCTCAAAAGCTTTAACAATTTTCTTATTGCGCAGCTCTTCGATAGGCCCCTGTTGGATTTCATTAAAGATGGCTTTTACTTCTTTCTCAACATCGGAGATGTCAGCCTTCTTTATAAAATTATAAGAGACCTTCATTGGTTTATTGAAAGATACAAAAGCTATCGTTACATCTTCGTAATCAGCTTGTGTGCCGATGAATGTAATTTCAAAGTTATTATCACGATATTCATTACAAAGGATTTCAGGCAGACGATCCACCCAATCCTGAAGTCTGAGATTACCAACATTAAGCTGGCTATTAGCTTTGGGCGGTTGCCCATCAATTGTTACTTCAGTAGTAACCAAATACGGATTGTACTTAATGCTAACTTTTTTCATTGCTGTATAAATTTATATATTGTTTTTTCTAATAAAGTTATTCCTGTTTTATCCAATAATGAATAAGAGGACTCGCCTTTGTATGAACCTAGATCAAAGAAATCTTTCGAAAATTTTTTCTCTAATAGTTCAAACTCATCCTTTTCATCATCATCTAAATATTCGTACCCCAGTTTGTCCAGTAATCCGGTATGGGCAGAAGTTGGTATGACTATAGGGGAGCAATCGCCCCATTCCATCAAATCTTTGCTGAAGCGACTCAGCGTTTCAGATATAGAATCTTCGGATGGTTTAAATCTATCCAACTGATTCACTGCATATATAATAGGTCTCCGCCCCTTTTCTATAAGGAACTGCACCAATCTCTTCTCATCAGTCGTTCCTAGATATTGGCAGTTTGCCACATATATAATAACATCATAATCCCCTTTCTCTACGGTCTGCATAGTCAAGTTCCCATGTTGCAGATTCTCACTATTATTAACACCTGGCGTATCAATTAAACAGACATTGGATAATGAGAGGAATGAGTTGAAATGCAAGCCCGCATATTGCCAGTCTTTACCACGCATGCTTTCCACTTGCTCATTATAAACCAAAGTCTTGTCGTCAGCATACACAGAAATGCCATCAGGCTGAGGCTTGTTGAACAAATAAGATAGTCTATTTGTGCAAGCTGTGGTCTTGGCTTTGTTCAGCCGATAGCCTGCCAACGCATTGATCAGTGTTGATTTCCCGGCACTGACATTAGCCACCACAAGGACTTTCTTCAATGGTTTATGGATGAAACTTCTATTATTGTTTCGATGCGATTGAAGTGCTTCGGGTATTTTGGAACTTGGAGAGTCATGTTTAAAGTATTCATTCACAACTTCCAAAGCATCTTTTGTGAAGGCAGTGACTATCTTCTCTTTAAGAAAAGCATAAAGCGTCTCAAGCAAGTTCTCGCCTGTAGCGGCAGCATATCCTTCTGTAAGATAAAAACTGTCGAAGAAGAATTCATACTTCATCCTGAAAAAGCGCCAGCCACTTCGTTTTAATGAAAGTGCATTTCTAATTGCTTTTTCATCAGCTTTAAACGCATTCTGCATTTTCTGCCCACAAACAGAGATACACCATTCATCATAGAGAAACGCCATAATATGATTGCCACCAGAGATTGTGTATAGCACAGCTCCCAAACCACGAAGATAACTGCCCCTGTGTACAGCAGTCAGCAATGACACAGGATGAGTAGAGATCCGGCAGATCCTCGAAAGTATTATGTTTTCCTTACCCTTCATAGGATTGGTTAAATTTGATACAAGTTCTATTCATATTATCAATCTTTACAATTCTGCATCCAGAAGTTTCTTTTCTTGATCCAATTGTTGTGATGCGACTTCCAGTTTATTTCCTAATGTCTGAAATAACCAGGCTATGAGATATTCATCATCTTTAAATCCACCCGGCAGAAAGTCGGGAATCAAGTCTATGGGAGACACGACATAAATAGCGACTGCTATTATGACGACAAGCGTATTGTCTTTATAGTCATGATACCCTTTCACCAGCAAGAATCTCAAATAATCTACTAATTGAGTCAACTGATTCCGCACATTCTTCAGTCCATCCTTATTCATATACACACTCAGGCTGTCTGATAGATTGCTCAGCTTTTCCGGTGATTTCAAACAAGCCTGCGCCCTTTCCACCCAGTCACTGCTCTTGAACTTTTCAATAATAGTATCCTTATCGAATTTTATCATAGCATTACCTTCTTATACGCCTATAAGCCCTCCGAATTCAGCATTAGATTTAATACAAAAGTAAAGGCGTGAGGACTTGTCTGCTATTCACTGAAAAACAGGCATCGCCAAACGCCTTACCAGAAATGAATATAAACAGTACTTCCACGCCGTCTTGGTATGTACAGATACAGCATGGGCTGTACACGGACATATGCAAAACAGATGAGCGTCATGTTCTTTCATCCTTCTGGTTTGAAATTGGCGATTTCGTTTTTCAGGACGAAAGCAAAAAAACGCTTTCTATATGATAAGTCCGGCCATTTCTCCAGCCAGACACTACAAAGATATGTTTTTTACTCGAACATGACGCTCTTTTCTTGGAGTTTTTTACCTTTACATCATCAAGTTATTGCAATATTACAGCTATTTCACCACTAAAAAGGGAAATAAAATACGGACGCTTATTCGTACGGAAACATAGCCGGACTGATATTATAAAAGCCAGGCTATCCAATACCCCTCCAAAAGTAATATATACTGCATCGCCTGATGAATATATACTGCATCTGCCTATGAATATATACTGCATCGGGCGATGCAGTATATATTACTTTGTCAACCCATAGCATCGTATCGGATACCGTCCTCTATTTCCCAATCGGACTCTCACGAACCGCAATCGTAATCTAATTTATATTTCATGACTTTTTCCCCTTTCTGGAGAAGATATTCCCTCCCCTTCTTATACGCCTATAAGCCCTCCGAATTCAGCATTAGATTTAACACAAAAGTAAAGGCGTGAGGACTTGTCTGCTATCCATCAAGAAACAGGCATCGCCAAACGCCTTACCCAGAAATGAATATAAACAGTACTCCCACGCCGTCTTGGTATGTACAGGTACAACACGGGCTGTACACAGACATATACAAAACAGATGAGCGTCATGTTCCTTTCATCCGTCTGAGTCTGAATTTTGGCGATTTCGTTTCTTAGGACGAAAGCAAAAAACGCTTTCCATAAATATGGGCCATTTCTCCAGCCCGCATCATGCAAATATACATTTTTTGCCGGACATGACGCTCTTTTTCGGGAGTTTTTTACCTTTACATCCGATTGATACAAAATTACGGTTTTCCCGTTTACTCCTTATATTATATAAGGACGGATTTCGGCAGGTGCCGGCGTTTTGTATCAAAACCGGCTTAAATTGATACGGATATGAACGAGAAACGAAAGATATTGCAATGCCTCATCGAAAACCGGGCTTTCGCGCCTTCGGCTTCCGCACTCGCCAAAGACTTGGGATACGAAAGCAACAAGGCGACCCTTTATCGGATTATGAGGGATGAAACGAAAGACAGTACGGTGGACGACGTGTGGGACAAGCTCCTGGAAGAGCACTGCCTCACGGAAAGGCACTTGCATAACTTAGCGCGTATCTTTGAAGGGGCCGCTTATTTCAGCGACTTGATTCTGCCCGAAATGGACCGGAAACATCCGAAGTGGCTTCGATACTTGCTGCTCATGCTGACCGATGATGATTACGAAGCTTGTTCTCCGGAATTTCAGCAAGAAACTGCCCCGATACTGAAAGACCTGAAAGCGGACGAACCGGATGTGTATTGGGGCATCGTGACGGTGATTTATATACGATGCCGAAATATCGACCCTTATAAGGAAAACCCCCAACGCACTTTCTGCCTGCTGATAGACGAATTGGACAGTATGTTATCCTACTGGTACCCGGAAAGGACGGACGCGCATGAAATTTCTTTCAATCTGAAAGAACTGACAAAAGCATCGAACTTGTGGAAAATCATCGAAAACTGTACCATCTTGTTCCGACGCTATACGGAAGCGGATTTCAGCAGCTATGCCAGTCAAAGCATGATGTTATTCGGTTGGGATGCAAAAAGCTTTTGGCGCATACCCGGGCACCCTTACCTACAAGGCAGCCAAGTATGGGTACTGGTAGAGCATAGTTTCGGGCGTGCCACAAACGGGTGCTACATCGTATTGTGCCTGGAAGCAGGAAAAGACATCTGCACATTCGTACTGAAAGACGCATTGGTGTTTTGCTTTTGGTCGGTAGATAAAGAAGACGACCCGCTCATCCTTCAAGCTTGCCGAGGAACTGGAGCACATAGAGAATGGTGTTTTTATGCCTACGGATATGATGAAGAAACACATACACTCTATCTGGAAGCCAATCCTGCAACAGGTAATCTATTCGGGCTTCCTGAAGCCATGAAACAGATAAATTTGGAAAAACCGAAAGACAAAGAAGAAAAAGTGTGGGCAAGAATCATGAACAAATGGGATAAAGAACAAGGAAATTCCATCTTCGAACAAGCCAAAGCGTTGTTTGCAGGCAGAATTGACCTGAAAGACACCTACCAGCTGGAAGATGTCAGCATCAGCCGGACTTGCCTGAAGCTCTTCATCAGGCACAATGGGGACAGCCGCACGTACCAATTGCCCATAGAGGCATACGACTTTCTTCAAAAAATCAACCCTACGCAACAAGTGTTGATAGTGAGGCATACAGATGACCAAGACATCTACGTAGAATGGCCCGAAATGGGCTATGGCATCAAATTATCCGAATTCGAGGTACATTAAACCGCAGTAAACATTATCAAAATCCGGCGTAACGAACATTGGCACATTGGCACATTAACACATTAACACATTAGCACATTAACACATTAGCACATTAGCACATTAACACATTAGCACATTAGCACATTGGCACATTGTTTATTTGCTCATTTTATATTACCTTTGCTCAAACCAAAAACCAAAAACAAATTATGGATTCTATCAAAAACAGACGTACGATACGCAAGTATAAGCAACAGGACATTCCTGCCGACTTGCTGAACGGATTGCTGGAAGAAGCTTTCCGTGCCCCAACAATGGGTAACATGCAGTTGTATAGCGTCATTATCACACGTGACCCGGCAATGAAAGAACGGCTGGCACCCGCACATTTCCACCAGCCAATGCTGGCAGAGGCTCCCGTGGTGCTGACCTTCTGCGCCGACTTCAACCGCTTTGTGAAGTGGTGTCGCCAACGCAAGGCAGAACCAGGTTACGACAACCTGCTCTCGTTCATGAATGCCAGCATCGATGCCATCATGCTTACACAGAACTTCTGCACACTTGCCGAAGCCGCCGGACTGGGCACCTGTTTCCTGGGCACCACGATTTATAATCCCGACCAAATCATCGAAGTCCTGAACCTGCCCGAACGGGTCATTCCGCTTGCTACCATCACCGTGGGCTATCCCGATGAATGTCCTCCCCAGACCGACCGTCTGCCTTTGGAAGGCATCGTTCACGAAGAGCAATATCATGACTATTCGCCCGAGGACATCGACCGTATCTATGCCTACAAGGAGTCACTGCCCGAGAACAAGCATTTCATGGAAATCAACCATACCGAAACGCTGGCACAGATTTTCACCGACATCCGCTACACGAAAGAAGGAAACGAGGCAATGTCGAAAGTGCTGAAAGAAACTCTACGCAAGCAGAAGTTTGAGGAATGATGAACTTTTTTAAATGAAGAATGAAGAATCGCTTCGCCACATGGGATTCTTCATTCTTCATTCCTCCAGCTTTGCCTTGATGCGTTCTAGCAGATAAATACAACCTTGCATCTTCGGATTTTCGTAGCATTGGTCTGCTTGCAGAAACAACCTGTGCAATGTTTCTTTCAGGTCTGGGATATATGTAGCCTTGTCCAATTGCAAACTCTTAGGAAGCTCCTTGCTATCGAACCAATGTTCCAGTTCCTGAATTTCTTCTTTCGTATACAAATTGTTAGAATCTTTCATCTTGTCTTTATAATTGAATTAAACTAATCAGAAGGGATAGCCTACAGCAAAGTGGAAAGCAAAATCACGCTTGAAATCAGGTGAAACAATCGGATAACGGTCTTTGCCCGTATACATCGGATTGATGGCTTTCATACCACCGTCGAAACGCAGGATTAGAAAATCGAGGTCAAAACGAATGCCCAAACCATATGCTACTGCCAATTGCTTATAAAAACGGTTGAACTTGAAAACGCCTTCGGTCTGTGTGCCTTGGGTACGAATATTCCACACATTACCGGCATCGATAAATGCCGCACCATTCAATTTCCAGAACAAATAGGTACGATACTCGATGTTAAGGTCAAGCTTGATATCACCCGTATGATTGACATAATCGATGGTATTCCCGTCTCCCCGGTACGAACCGGGTCCCAGCGTACGCACTCTCCAGCCACGCACACTATTGGCTCCACCCGAGAAATAAAGCTTTTCGAAAGGCAGGCTTCTCGAATTGCCATACGGGCAAGCTATGCCCAACCCAGCATGAAATACCAACGAGTTCCGGTCGTCTATCACAAAATTCTTCGCAAAATCGATATCCATCTTCACATACTGGGCAAAATCGATGTTTGCCAGCTGATAAGCATCGCCGTATTTCGGTTTCTTATGCACCAGACGCGAAAATCCATAAAGCAGATTGCCCGACTCTTCAATATTGAAACGGATGGAATACGAATTGCTCTTGGCAGCCTTCATCGCATTTCCTCCTGCACTGTTGTATGTATAAGTATACCCCATCCGCACGATAAAAAGGTCTTCATAACTATGCCGCAACAAAGGATTGACCTGGTCCATACGGTCAAGATAATCATTGAAAGCACCGGAAATGTAAGGCATGTAAACATAGTTGATGTCGAGCACATCAAACCGGTGCGTAGCTTTTCCCCTACGCGACCACCGATAACTCCAAGCAGCAGAAGCCAACGTCCGTTCGAACTCCGGACGTACCTGTGAATTGAACTTCACACTGACCTCTGAGGTTGCCCGGACACGCCGTTTGAAGTCGGATGACAAAAAAGGAAACATAAATTCGGGGAAATTGATGCTGCTCTCCACGCCATACTCCACATAATTGCTGTTGGCATACCCCTCCAGTCCGCTTACCGCTTCGTACGCACCACGCAATTTCAAGGTAAACGTTTCCGATCCTTTAAACAAGTTGCGGTGGATAAATGAAGCCGAAGCGGCTGCTCCTAAATCACCAGCCGAATTGGTACCTTCTATTTCGAATGAAAGGGCTTTGTTTTTGTTCTTAGACAAAAAGATATATGCATCCACACGGGCAGAATCGCCGGGCAACCGTACTTCATCGAAACGGATATTGGAATATTTCAATACTGACAGCCTCGCCAGCGAAAAATAAGTGTCCTGTACATTACGGCTGCAATACAAATCCCCCGGATGTAAATGATTATAATCGGTTACGACCCGCGGACGTAAAAAAGGTCTGTCTTTATAAAAAAGCCCGACTCCACCGGAAGATATCGAATCGAGCCCGCGCAAAGCATCCTCTGACAATTCTGCAAAATCTACCCCCAGCACATAACGCACATTACGCAATGTGTACTGCCTATGGGGTTGAGGCGCATCATCCTTTGTACGGCGGTAAGGCAATAATCTCATTGTCAAACCTACCCGATGCGTATTCAGCATCGTATCCGCCTGATAAGTTATGAAATCTTTATTGAAACGATAATACCCACGGTCCTGCAAGTATTGGGTAATACGCTGACGCTCCTCATCCAGTACGTTTACATCGAAACGCATTCCCTCGTACAGACGGGTATGAGTAGAATCTTCTGCCAGATAAGCGGCTATTTTCGAATCGGAAATGTCATAAGTCAGACGCTCTACAACGTACGGTTGTCCCGAATGAATCGAATAATACACTTTCATCCGGTTGCCCGAAGGCACCTCGTCCATATCTACAGTAGCTCCCATATATCCCATATTCTGTACGGCTTTTTCCATTTCCTCACGGGTTTCCCGAGCAGCCTCACGGTCATATATGACGGGAGCCTCACCTATCTTGCGCCAAAAACGATTCAGCCATTTTGTAGAATCCAGCCCTGAAGCACTATAAATATACATGGGAAGCTTGACAATACTGAACCATTTGGCATTAGAGGTCTGACGGACATAAAGATTCATCTGCGACGACTTAATCTCTTTATTATCCGACTCTATTTTAACATCATCCAACAAATAGCTCCCCTCTGGAATAAACTTGCTCACTGAACAGCCTGCCAGCAACATAACAGCAAGCATCAGGAATACGTTTATCAGAACCTTTTTTTTCATATACTACTCAGAGGGAATGCAAATTTATCCGCAAAGATAGGGATTTATTGAAAATATCTTCTTAGCTTTGCCCGTAAATATTTGTTATTTGTGCGAATCAGGAGTTAAAGTGGTCATGCTTCGCAAGAATTATCACTATGCCCGGTAGTTAAAAGCCCGTGATTCAGCTTTATGAAACAAGCATACAAGTATCGGCTGCTAACTTCCAACCCAAAATGTGAACAATACCACCTTTTCTGACTCCCCTTGTGATTCCTGACAGGTGTCATTTTAAACGAAAACGTATGCTCAGCAAAAACAAAATCAAATACATCCACTCGCTGGAACAGAAAAAGAACCGGAAAGAAGAACAAGCCTTCATCGCCGAAGGACCGAAACTGGTAGGCGACCTGCTGGGGCATTTTACATGCCGGCTGATAGTAGGCACCGACGAATGGCTGAACCAACACCCCTACATCCAAGCTTCCGAAATCATTGTGGTAAAGAGAGATGAACTATCTCGTATCAGCCTGCAGAAAACCCCTCAGGAAGTACTGGCTATCTTCGAACAACCGCCACATAAAGTAGAAGCAGATGCAGCCAGACACTCACTCTGCCTGGCACTGGACGATGTTCAAGATCCCGGAAATGTAGGAACAATAGCACGGGTGGCAGACTGGTTCGGCATCGAACACATATTCTGCTCGCGAGGCACGGCTGACATCTATAACCCCAAAACCGTACAGGCTACGATGGGAGCCATCGCACGCGTAAAATTCCATTACTGTGACCTGGCCGCATTTATCACAGAACAGGCCAAGGCAGACGTTCCCCTCTTCGGTACATTCCTAAACGGAAATAACATATACGAAGAAGCTTTAGATAGCAAAGGCATCATCATAATGGGCAACGAGGGCAATGGCATCAGCCCGGACATAGCCGAAGTTATCAACCACCGCTTGTTCATCCCAAACTATCCGCCTGAAAGAGCCACCAGCGAATCACTGAATGTAGCCATAGCCACAGCTATCGTCTGCGCTGAATTCAGGAGAAGAAAATAAACAAGCCATACTATACCATATGCGGTATCAACGAACATAAGTGATACGACTGACTTACTTATGTGAAACACCCAAGTCACTTATGTGAAACGGTCCACTCACTTATGTTCATCAAAAGGCATACTTGAACAAATGCACAAATTAGAAACTGTTTTGAATTTATCGTGCGATGATTTGGGATGAGTTTTTGAGGCATTTCCGCTTGTGTGATGAGGAAGATAGCAGGCTATCTGACGAAGAACAGAAGCGGAAAGGACCAAAAAATCGCCCAAAGCACACACGAAAACGGAAACATCAAGACGAGAAAAACTTTTTGGAGAAATTCAAAACAGTTTCTTAATGACATGTGGAGTAGAAAAAACAAAAATCTGCAAGCGGAAAAACCACTTACAGATTTCTGTGATTCCGGAGCGATTCGAACGCTCGACCCACGCCTTAGAAGGGCGTTGCTCTATCCAGCTGAGCTACGGAACCCCGTTTCTTAATTGCGAGTGCAAAGGTACGACATTCATTTGAAATATGCAACCCTTTTACAAAGAAATATCTTTAAAAAGGAAATTTCATATCTCACCGATGCAAACTTGCTTCGATTTCCTCTACTTCGCTCTTGAATGCCTTGTCCACTTCCACCTGGTCTTTAATGATTTTGCAAGCATGAAGCACGGTAGCATGGTCTTTGTTTCCTATCATCTGGCCAATCTTGCCAGATGAAACATCGGTATGCTTTTTTGCCAGATACATTGCAAGCTGGCGTACCTGCACCACCTCACGCTTGCGAGTCTTGGTATGGATAGCAGAAGTATCTATCTGATAATGCTTGCACACCTTCTCTATAATATCATTGACCGTAAGCGGTTTCACTTCGGCACAACGCACAGCTTTCTGCACAATATGCTGTGCCAGTTCCAAGTTGATTTCCCGTTTCAACTGGATAGAATATACTAACAAAGAATTGACAATTCCTTCCAGTTCGCGTACACTCTCGTTTACATTTTCGGCTATATAGCAAATCACAGATTCAGGTATTGTAAGACCGTCGCGACGGATTTTACTACGCAAGATGTTCTTGCGCAACTCAATATCCGGCTTTTCCAGTTCGGCAATCAGTCCCCACTTGAAACGTGTCAACAAGCGGTCTTCCATCCCCTGCAACATCACCGGTGCACGGTCGGACGTAAGAATAAGCTGCTTCCCGTTCTGATGCAGATGGTTGAATATATGGAAAAACGTGTTCTGTGTCTTGGTCATTCCGGCAAATTCTTGAATATCATCAATAATCAGCACATCAATAGTCTGGTAAAAACTGATGAAATCATTAAAATGATTGGTACGAACCGAATCGGTGTACTGCACCTGAAACAAGTGTGCAGACACATAAAGCACACGCTTCTCCGGATACAATTCCTTGATACGCGTACCGATAGCATTAATCAAATGCGTTTTTCCTACCCCTGAAGGTCCGTACAAGAACAACGGATTGAAAGTACGTGCCGGATTCTGAGCCACCGTCTCAGCCACTGTGCGCGAAAACTCATTGCTGGTACCCTTGATAAAGTTTTCAAAATTATAGTTAGGATTCAAATGTGGGTCTAAATCCTGAACTACAGGAGCCTGCAACAATGTAGGAGCCTTATTCCCATCATGTATGGGCTTCTGAGGAGACAAAGCGCCCGAGCGTTCTGTCCCTTTCATATCAATGGCTATGTGATTCGTTTTGTCGGTCAAAATGGAATACATCAACTCCGTACCCTCACCTATCTCTTTATAGATGGCGGCACGCAAGAGTTCCACGTATTTTTCTTCCAGATACTCATAGAAGAAAGGGCTCGGAACTCCAATAGTCAAAGCTTTCCCTTCGTATTTGACAGGCACGATGGGTTCAAACCAAGTAGTAAAGGCTGTCGTATTAACGTTGTCACGAATAAAGTCAAGACAACGTTGCCACAATACAATAGCCTGATTGTTTTCAATCATATTTGTCCTCTCTATATTTTTAAGCTATACTTCTACGGAACAAAGTTCGGAATCTATTTCTATAAAAACAAATGCCTTTTCGCTTGCTTTTTACAAGGCTTTTATAATATATTGGTTTTCAACCGCTTGTTTTACACACTTCTGAAACATATATTTCCAAGCATTTGTAAAATTGCAAAGGTTTGTTTTTCAATGCATTATTTATCTATTTCTCAAAGCGCACAAAGACTAATCCTTCTTCATTCACAACTTGAATATCAAAGGATTAGTCATTACTTATTTCGACTTCAGGCGTCGGATACTATTTAGACAATTTCTATATAAGCATATTTAGAAGCTGTTTTGAATTTCTCCAAAAAGTTTTTCTTGGCTTGATGTATCTGTATTCGTGTGTGCTTTGGGCGATTTTTTGGTCCTTTTCGCTCCTGTTCTTCGTCAGATAGCCCGCTATCTTCCTCATCACAGAAGCGAAAATGCCTCAAAAACTCATCCCA